>ONJI01000003.1 GCA_900318075.1 uncultured Bacillota bacterium
GGACCAACTGGTGAAACTGGACCTACTGGACCAACTGGTGAAACTGGACCTACTGGACCAACAGGGCCTACTGGACCAACAGGACCTACTGGACCATCAGACAACATAACATTAAAAACAATGAAATGAAAGAACCAGTCGAAAATCGACTGGTTTTATTTTACTTCAATGCTAGACAATTTATAAGAATCTCCAATTTTATTAAAATAATAAGTTACTTCAGTTAAAGAATCTTTATACTTAGTTAAATTATTTTTTGAATCATATTTTTTTATCTCATCATTAGAAATAATACTATAAAGCTTATTGTCTTTGATTATTCCTTCAATAGTAGTGATCTCAACATCATCATCTTCAACTATACCAATAATTTCTTTAGAAATGTTAGATTTTTGTTTTTCAAATTTACCATCTGCTATAAATAAAGACTTAGAATTTAGATAATGAAAATTAAGATCACCATACTTAAAAGATTTTAAAACTACATCACCATCAAACAAATTATCATATATTTCCTTCAAATCATTTTCATCTAAATAAGCTGAACCATCTTCACTAACTATTTTTTCATTATCAACATTATTAAGTGAAAGATATAATTTCAATTCGTCAGTCAATTCACCTTTATAATATGATTTTAAATAATCACTATCTTCATCGATGTAAATATTATCAACTAGATAGCCGTATTTTTCAGTTAGTTCACTAAGACTACTTTCAGTTTTATCTTTAGCATCATTTTCAGGTATTTCTATTGTCTCTGTTGTTTCATCAGCACTTTTAGAATTCTTTGTAGTTTTTGTTATATCGATATTTATATTAGATAAATTGTATAAATTATATCCTAAAAAGAAGCATATAATCAATAGTATTAATATAGTAATATCTCTTTTTATTATTATTGAATTTTTATGCCTAATAAGTTTTTTTGTAGCTTTATCAACAGCTGAAGATACTTCTTTATCAATCTTACTACTCATATAATTAGTAAGTTCTTCTTTGATTTCATCTATATCTACTTGTTCTTTCTGCACCTTTTTCACTTCTTTTACTTCCTCTTCGGTTTTTTTCTTTGCCATAAACAAACCCTCCTACATTCATTATAACAAATTTAAACAATAATGAATAGTAAAAAGTAGGCATGCCTACTTTAATTTTTCTTTAATAATACTACTTACCTTACCCATATCAGCTTTACCTTTAACTAAAGGTGTTACAAGTTTCATAATTTTTCCCATGTCCTTTGGAGATTCTGGCTTTACTTCATCAAAAGCTTTTTCAATAATTTCCATAATTTCTTCTTCTGTTAACTGTTTTGGCAAATAATGAGATAAAATTTCTATTTCCTTTGAAGTTGTCTCGATTAAATCATTTCTACCACCTTTTTCAAATTCTTTAATAGAATCTTTTCGCGTTTTTATTTGTTTAGAAATAACATCGATAACTTCTTCATCAGTAAGTTCTCTTTTTTTATTAAGTTCTTCCATTTGCATGGCTGATTTAACCATTCTGATAACTGAAAGCTTAAGTTTATCCTGTGCCTTCATTGCAGTTTTTAAGTCGTCTAAAATTTGATTTCGCATAATTAAATTCCTTTCTTTATTTAAAAAGACCACTTACGGTCTTAATAATTATTTCTATTTTCTCTTCTATTTCTTTTTCGAGTATTTCTGATGCCTTGTTCTTTCTTGAGTCTTCTTTTAACTCCAGGTTTTAAATAACCTTCCATGTTTTCTCTAAGTTTTTTGCGGGAGCCATCTTTATCGACTTTAAGTGTTCTAAGTGCACCATCGACATTACCATTTCTAACTAGTACTTTTGTCATAAAAATCCCTCCCTTCTCGGCTAAGCATATTATAGCACGCTTTTCCTTATTTTTCAACAGTTTTTTTAAAAAATGAAAAAAGTGAAAAAAATCTCACTTTTTTGTAAATCAAATTTCGCATGACTTATTAGCTGTTACCCTTCTAATTGTTGAGCCTAAACTTCTGCCAAGCTCAATTAATATAGAAATTCCTTTAGCAATCGCGTTTATAAGTGTTGCATTAACTGCGCCACCTTTAATTTTTAAAAGTTCTTCTCTATTTAATTTCATTGGATGCATTTAATGGGATTTAAAAATCCATCCACCATACTGATAAAAAAAGCGATTGCCGCTCCTATTCCAGCGATGAGTCCATATCCTCCACCAGATATAGCCATAAGTTCATTTTTATTTAATTTCATTTTTATTCCTTTCTAATTACTGCGTGTTTCATCTAAAACAATCTGTCCACTATCCAATTTCAAAAATCTATCAAATAAATCTAAATTATCAAGTCTATGTGAAATATAAATAATTGTTTTGTTTTGATACCACTTAAACATTTTTTTTAAAATTCTCCTTTCCATATTCACATCTACTTGACTTAAGCCTTCATCAATAATTAAAATGTTAAAATTGGATAAAGCTCTAGCTAATGCGATTCTCTGTCTTTGACCGTCTGATATATTGAAGCTATCTTCTTCTACTATCATATTATAATCTTCTATAAATTCTGAAAGTTCACATATGTCACTATTTTTTAAATCAAAATTTCTTAAATTTAAATTGTCAATTACTCTTCCATTAAACAATATTTCTTTAGGAGAAACATATAAAATGTTTTCAAAATTATATTTCTTATTCTCAAACCCTCCAGTTTTCACACTACCTTCATAATTATTATAATATCCTTTTATAGTCTTAAACAAGGTACTTTTACCGGAACCACTGATTCCTGTTACTATTACTTTGGTTCCCTCTTTGATATCCAAATTAACATTTTTTAAAATATATTTTACTTTATCAAAGCTATAACTTAAATTTTTAATGCAAATACTCCCATTAACTTTTATGCTTTTCTTAGGATATTCCTTAAGAAATAGCTCACCGACATGGTTAATTGAGCTTTTAACTTCTTCAAATTTATAATTGAAATTTAAAAAATCTTCAAAATATGAATTTAATAAAGATGAAAGTAAAAATACTGTTATAAACATTCCTACTGGAAGGCCATTTTTTAATTTTATAACTCCATAAATCATAATTAGTATTGTGGATAAAGTACTAATTAACTCTTTAAGCAAAAATTCCTTATATTTAGTTTTATCTAGGTTTTTATTTATTTTTAAATATTCATTAAATTTAGTTTTGTAGTTATCGATAATTTTATTTTGAATATTTATGTTTTTTATAGTTTCAAATCCTTTGATAGACTCAACGGTATAGGAGTTAAGCAAAGATTTTTTTCTTAAAAATTCATCAGTTAAATGATAGTTTTTCTTTTTGTAAACTATATATAAAATGGAATTTAAGCTTAAAATAAACATATTTATCATAAATAACTGTTTATCGATTGAAAACAAATACACTGTTAGAATACTTACTAATGGAATATCGATAAAAAACAAAATAGACATATGACTGATGACATCTTTAATCAAAAACAAATCATTAAAATAGCTAGTAATTTCACCTGCTGTTTTATTTTTGCAGTAATGATAAGGGAGATGAATAATATGACTAAAAGTATCAAGGAAAAGAGATTTATCAAACTTTTGATTTAGCTTTATCAAAAGTAAATTTCTAACATAACTTATTAAAATTATAGATAAAAGTAAAACTACAAAAAATAGAAAAATATAAACTAAAATATCACTTCTTACATATGTAATTACTGCCTGCATGAAGAAGGAAGAAAAGATTGAAGAAATTCCGATAATTAAAGATAATAGACCTACCCAAAACAAATATTTGATATTTGGTCTTATGAGTTTGAATATGAAATCATGCATTTTAATTTGTCCCTCATTGACTACTTTACGAACTGGAATCATTTCAATTACTATTCCATTAAAATAAGATGAAAATTCATCAAAGTTCTTTTTTATGATTCCGCTAGCTGGGTCTCCAATAACAAGTATTTTTTTCTTAAAATTTATCTCATATATTACAACATAGTGATTGTAGGAGTTTATATTTATAAAAGCAATACATGGACATTTTAAAGAAGAAAAATTTTCATATTTATAACCATTACTTTCAAAACCTAAGTTTTTTAAAACTTCCACCATATGAAATGCGGTTGTTCCATTATTATTTGTATAAAGCATTTCAGTTAGCCTATCTAAACTTACATATCCATTATAATATTTCAAAATCATCTGAATGCATGCAGGTCCGCAATCTTTTAAACCTGGTTGCTTAACAAAAGGATACTTTTTCATATCATCACCTCCTCATTTATTAATATACTGAGTGAAATGATGATTTCCTTTTTTTTATTAATTTTTTTTAAAAAAACAAGTAATATTTTTAAGTTTAAACCCGTTTCTTGATCATAGGAATCGAGATTTTTTACAAAAAAAGTTATGCCCTATAAATACGTATTGTTTTAGGCCCATAACTTTTTTCTCTAATTAATTCTAAATTTGTTTCTATTTTTATATTTTCATATTCACAGACTACTATGCCACCATCATTAATGAGCTTTCTTTCCTCAATTATTTTTAAAGCTTTATTCATAAGACCTGCTCTATAAGGTGGATCTAAAAATATCACATCAAACTTTTCGTCAGTTTCTTTTAAATATTTTTTATAATCTATAGTAATAACTTCAATATCATCATCAAATGATTTAATATTTTCTTTTATAGTATCTGTTACTAATTTATTATTATCTACTAGTATTAGTTTTTTAGCACCATTACTTATTGCCTCTAATCCTAAAGAGCCACTGCCAGCAAATAGATCTAAAACGGTTGAACCTTTAATGTACCCTTGAATTATTCCATATAAAGATTCTTTTACCCTATCCATTGTAGGCCTAGTACCTTCGATATCATAACCATTTAATTTCTTACCTTTATATTTACCACTAATTATCCTCAAACAAATCACCTATACATATAATACCACATTATTTAAAAGAAGAAAGAATTTTTTCTAACATTTCAAAAGTATTAAAGACGTTTTCAATTCTGTCTACTCCAGTAAGACGGTATTCTTTTTTTACTGCTTCTTCAAATTGACGAAAATTAGCTGGATTTCTATTTAATAGTTTATACCAATAAGAATTTGCTCTTAAATACCTTAAATAATAAGGATTTTCTTTTATTTTAAATTGAATAGGTAGTATCAATCTTCAAAATGCTTATAAAGTGGTCTAGGTTTATATTCTTCTCTATTGGTATTAGTATTTTTATCACTATTTTTGTTTGCCATATCTTGTAGTAAGCTAACTACTCTTTGCATACTATTAACTCCTGTTTGAATGCTATCTAAATCAAGATTCTTTATAAAATCGAAAAGGCCTAAAGTAGCTCCTGCGGTCGCCGCATTATCAGTTAAATATTCTCGCCAGGCATTGTTATCCTCACCATACATATCATACATTTCATAAAATCTCTGCCATGTCATTTTGCCACTTTGGACATGCTTTAATAAAATAGGATTATTCTTGACAAAATCTTTGAATTTTTCTTTAGTTTCCATTATTCTCACCTATTTTAGTATATGAAGAAAAATAATAAAAAAGCACAAAAAAACTAGATTATTTGTTTTGAACATAATCTAGTTTAACTGTAAGTGATGAATTTAATGTCTCTGGCTGACTAGTTATATCACTATTATAGGAAACTATAACTTTAAATACTTGCGTTTTTCCGGCCTTAAGCAAATCGTTTTCATTAATGCCGCTAGTTTCAAAGATAATGGCTGGATTTTTGGAATCAGTAAGGGTTATTTTACTAACTTTAGCATCTAATGAGCCTTTATTTTTAACTGTAACATCATAAGTCATACTATCTCCTGGTAAAATTAATGTTGTTTTAAAAGTTGCCGATGTACTTGTATAAATAGGAGCTACTGTATCATAAGCTGACCCAACTTTATTTTTACTGGTTATATCAATTATTTCTACATCCCAAGTACTATCAATTCTACCGGTTCCATTTATTGTAAGATTACTGCTAAAAGCTGCAAAACCTATGGCAAGCACGCAGACAATAATTATTAAACATATTATTACTACATAATTTTTTTTCATTTTTTCACTTACTTTCCTATTTACATTTTAACATCTGCTACTAATTTTGTAAATATAATTAATTTTATTATTAAACATAAAAAGTTCTAGAAACTAGCTAGAACTTTTCTCGCTCATAGAAGCAACTTCTAATTTTTTATCATTATGAATGATAATCAAGCTTCCACTATCTTGGTAGCCTAAATCTTCTTTATAGGTAATTTTAAAATTTACAACGTATGCATTATTATCAGTTGAGTCGCCATATTTATATGGCTCATTTTTTATCTTTTGAACTTCAACGTCAGTAACTATAGGAAGGTCTTGATTTCTATTGCCATAAACATTGCTTTCTACAGTTTTGTACATAGTATCCATCGCGTACTTTTCAAAATCGCTTCGATAATTTTTGTATACAAACTGTTTGCCGCCAACGTCATTCTTATTAACTTTATTATCTAAGTTGAAAAAATCAGCTACAAACATTTTTGATATTAATGTCATATATTCTTCTTCATCTATTTCTTTCTCGTTTAAAGTTTTTTCTAAATTTTTAAATAGTTCCTTAAAATAGGAAGTCGCATTTTCTTTTAGAGAATACTCATAATTATCAATTGTTGAAATAGACTTAATTTTTTTTATAGGAGTTTCCTTAACATTTAACTTTTGATAAGCGAAAAATCCACCAACAACTACTACAGTTAACAAAAGCAATAAAATAATTATTCTACCAAATTTTACTTTTCTTTTTACTTTCTTAGCCATTATTTAACACCTCTTAATATCTCATCGGATTCTTCCGTTTTCTTGATCAAATCATGAACGATAATATCGTTAGAAACAGCTATTTCTCTTTCAGCTCTAAGTGTGTATTTATTAATATAGTCCGCACTTATTACTGTCTGTTCATCTAAAGTCACAGCTTGATCATTTTGACTATCATAATATATTTTATCAGTAAGCCAGTTACTATTTGGAAAAATTATAAAGTGCTCATCTGTACTAAATATATCATGGCCTAAAGAATATTTACTATTCTTTACTCCAAACATGTTAGCTAATGTTGGGAAAACATCATACATGCCCACAGGGAATTTAATTTCTCTATTTATTTTCTTTTGTAAATTTTCATCCTTTGTCCATATGATAAATGGCACTTTTCTATTAAGTTCATAATCATATTTGGTAAATTCATGATACTCTGGATCGTCTGTTTTTCGTTTTAAATCAGTTTCTGGATTGTAGTTATAATAATAATCATACTCGCCTCTTTTAATCTTAGAATCATGATCACCATATATAACTATCACTAGATTATCTAATAAGTCTTCTTCCTCGAGTTCATCTATAAATTCACCTAAGGCTTCATCGGCATAATGAGCTGTTGTAAAATATTTGCCTAAGGTCGTATCTTTTAAATAATCATTTACTACTTCGGTAGTTTTACCAGTCGCTTCATCAGTCTTAGTATATTTATAAGTTAAATCTAAATCTGTTGTATCTTCAAGGCCTTCAAATGGTGTATGGTTAGTAAGCATTAATAATGTTCCGTAATAATTTCCTTTTGTATCATTAATATCCTTAATAATTTTACTAGACTGTCTAAAGAATGATTTGTCAGATAATCCCAAGCCTATTATTTCATCTAGCTCATAGTCTTTATCATAGTAGTAGAAATTATCATAGCCTAAAGTTTTATGCATAGCTTCTCTGTTCCAATAATTACCCTTATTCGCATGCATACTAAATGCGTAATAATTAGAGTTTTTAAAACTTTTTTGGATTGAAGGATAATATCTATCATAGTAACTTACGAATACTGTTCCACTACTAGCTGGAAGTAATGATGTTGATAAAGTAAACTCTGTATCACTACTAGTTCCTACACTTTCTTGAGCATAGAAATTAGAAAAGTACATTCCTTCACTAGCTAAACGTTTTAAATTAGGGGCGATTGTTTTTCCGTTAATTTCTGTATCTAATAAGTAATTCATTATACTTTCGGCATGGATTACAAGAACATTCTTACCTTTAAATATGTCAGTATATTCATTACTTTTACTTTCACTTTCATATTCTTGATAATAATCTCTAAATTCTTTAGCGGCCTTATCATATCCAAATAGTGGACTTATCTGTGGTTTTAAACTAGCGATAAGATCGTTACCTTGATATACATAGATACCAAATTTCATAACCACATATTCTCTATTCCACTGTTTATATAACCTACTTATATCAGTACCAGTTAAAGTCGAGGCAAAAAAGCCAACAACAATTGCTGCCGCCACTAAAACCTTTAAAACGCTAATTTGGGCTTTTTCTTTAGTTTTTATATGGGAATAATAACCATTTTTTTTAAGCTTAACATGGACAAATATCAGCATTATTGGCGCCCATAAATATGTTAAATCTTGAAGATCCATAATTGTTTGTAAAGCATCACTAACTCCAATGATTTGTAAGCTGGTTGCAAGAAGGGAAAATGATGTAAATGAAATGTAATTAGTGTAATATATCGAATTTATTAAACAAACAAGCATTAAAATGATTGACCAAGTTATATAATATCTAAATCTATATTTCGGTTTAAAAAAGTAAGCAAAAGAACCAACAAATAAAACTAAGGCCAGATCAGCTAAAATTGGACTTATGCTTGTTACATTTTTTACCGTGAAAAGTCTAAGCAAAATTCCATTAATTAAAGATGAAATTACAAACGCTGAAAACAAAACATTGTTTTTTAGAAAATTAATTATTTTATTTTTTGTTTTAATTATTAATTCTACTAATTCATTACCAAAGTTTTTCATGTTTCACCTCACACTTCCAACATTATATCACTTTTTATAGAGAAAAAAAAGTGGCTTAGAGCCACTTGATAATCAAGTATATGTAAAGAATAAAAGTGGTCTTGAACCACTTTTACAAAGATTACCTTTTAATACTTTTTAGAATTCTACTTAAAGAAAACATGAAGTACTAGTAGTCTGGGGTAAGTACATACCAGGTAATTTAAATATGTACCCATTAACTATTGTTTTCTTTTTTTTGATTTTTATGCGCATTTTTATAAGCTAAATACTCTTCTGCATTAATTGCAATTCCCATAACATATGTAAATGAAAGTAAATAAATCCATATCATCATGACAATTATTCCAGATAAACTTCCATAGAATACAGAGTAATTTGCAAAATTAGAGACATAATATGAATAACAAAAAGTTGCAATAATCCATCCCACTGTTGTGAAAAAAGCACCTTTATTCATAAATTTACTGGATATTTGCTCATCAGGCGCCATTGTGTATAAAAGCTTTAGTATCCAGAAAAATAATATGAATGCCGTCGGCCACTTAATTAAGACAAATATGACATATATTTTATTTCGAATTTCATATAAAAATCCTAAGCTTATTATATGATTTATTATAATGTTGCCATATGCCAAAACGATTAAAACGAATACAAATAAGAATAGTAATATTATGATCATCAAAAACGCTTTAACTCGCCTTTTTATATAATCTCCGTAATCAATTCCATATAATTCATCAGAAGTAATGATAAGTGAATGGGTTCCATTTGAAACTAATACAAATCCGACAATCATAACGAATGCGATATTGCCAGTGATATTGTTTCCTGTTAAAAATGGCGCTAGTGTCTTAGATAAACTTCCCGGAAAAATTCTATGTGCTATGCTTATAAATGGCTCAGATAAAAGAGTTATTTTAGAAACTATATACCCGAGTAATGTAAGCAATGGAAATATAGATAGGATGAGAAAATATGCAAGTTGTCCTGGCAATATTTTCATTTCTGGTCTCATTATCAAATCATAAATTCTTTTAAAATAACTCTTTACCATAAAGCCTCTTTTCTAATTATTAATTTCTTCTTTATTATTTCGCATATCTATTGTTGCCTCGTTAATAGCATCATCAATAGTTTTAATCTCATCATTTATCATGCTATATCCAATAGCTGCTCCAAATCCGTGAGACAGTTCTTTAAACTCTTTATTGAGTTTTCTAATATAAGTTATAATAGTTTTTTCATCATGTCCTATTGTAAATACTAGAAACTCATTACCGTTTGTTCTTACAAGTTCACTATCGCTAAGTTGGTTATTAATAAGTACGCTTGCTCCTTCAACGATAACTTTGTCACCCTCTGCGTGTCCAAAATTGTCATTTATATATGCTACGTTATTTAAATCAACTATAATGATAGATTGTGGATATATGGCACTACTATCCCATTTAGATATATGATCATTTAAGTAATCTCTATTTTTTAGCGAAGTCATCGAATCAATATAACGTAATTTATCTGCTTTCGATAATTTAAAATCATATGTTTTTCTACGTTTAAATACTTTAAATATCAAAATCAGTGTGAGTGAAACAAATATAATAAATAGTGCACTTAAAATAGTTTGTAATAATATAATATTGTTATTTGAAGAAAGAATTTCATTATAACTTTCATTTATAACTTTATTAGTATCTACAAAAGATATATAAAAATCTAAAAATTCATTAAACACTTTATTTGTACTTATGTCGCGTGCAATAAAGCCATAATCTTCTTCGAAGTCTAATGTGTTTATCTTGTTAAAGTTCTTAAGTTCGGATCTGACATAATAATCATAAGTGTATTCATCAATAGCGGCAATATCATCATCTTTTAAATCGTCGATAAGGGATTTAACGTTGTCATATTTCTTAATTTTGATGCCATTTTTATTTAAACATCCATATATTTTGCTGTTTTTTACGGCTGAAACTTCTATGTTTTTCAAGGCATTAATATTATTAGCTGTAAGTAATTTATCTGACTTAGTTATTATTGCAACTTTATTATTATAAGCGGAAACTGTATTATATACATCCATTTTAAAGCTAGAAGCATCTATATCGCTTGATATGATATCTAAATCATTATTGTTAAAATCATTTAGTTCATTTTCAAGTGAAGAATATCTCTTAAAATCTACTTCAACATTAGCCATTTCAGAAAAATTTTTGATAAATGAATAATTAAGTCCTTTTAAAGATCCGTTGATCGTTAGCTCAAATGGTGCATCTAATACAAATCCATAATTATATCTTTTGCTTCTAAAATTAGTTTGCTCTTTTTCATCGATATTATTAAGTGTAAAATAAGTATCTGCTAAATGTTTATTTAAAGATTTTTGATATTTATTTTTCTTATAATTATTAAAATATTTAGTTAAAATTTTATTTAATCTTTTATTGTTTCCTAGTGTTAGTACATAATTTTTTGAATACTCAGTAATATTATAAGCTATATTTAGTTCATTATCTAAAATGCTTTCTAAATAATCTAATTTTGGAAGAACAATGCCATTAATATTGCCAGCTTTAACATCGTTAATCATCTCGGCTTCACTAGTATAACCTTTATAAACGATATTTGTGCTTCCAGTTAAAAAACTAGAAACCTTGGTTAAATCACTATTTAAAACGCCTAAAGTTTTATTTTTAATTTCTGTCACATCGTTATAATGAACTTTATCTTTAGTGACGATTACATAATTATCACTATAAAATAAAATGTTTTCTCCGACTTCATCTTTTACTTCTAATGAATATTCAGTAGTAACTTTAGTTCCTTTGTTATATGAAAGTCTATTAAACTCAAGGCCGGTATCTTTTTCTAGTGAATTTAAAAAGTCAAAAAATATACCACTTCCATTATAATTAACTATAGGTACTCCGTTTAAAATATCTAAATCTATAATTTTATTTTTATTATTTTCAATCCATTTTTTATCAATAACTGTAAGAGAATTACTCTTATCCTCATTGGTTAAAAAATAAACTATACCCAAAAGGATAATAGCAAATGCCGCTAGTATAATCGCAATTTTGCTTTTTTTATTCATCCTACTCACCTACGTTTCCGTATTTTATCGAATCGCTATTTTTGCTCTTATAACCAATTAATGGATATTGTTCACTATCTTCATCTGAATCTATAAAAAATTGAATGTCATAATACTTTTGATTTTCCTCACTTATTTCAGATAATATATTATTTGCAAATTCTTTAGCTTGATTAGTACCAAAATTACTATCGACATTAATAGTAAAGTTTAATACTCTGCCTTCCTTATGATAACTAATTTTAATGACACTATCATTTTCCTTAGCTTTATCTTTTATTTTTGAAATGACTTTACTAGATACTTTATGTTTACTTTCATCTTTTAATCTATTTCCATATTTATTTCCATTAAAACTAGGCAATATGAATAACCACATCATAGATAATAATAAAATTAAAGTAAAAATTACAATTCCAATCATAACTTTCTTTTTATGTTTTTTCATAATATTCTTCATTTAAACCACCTCTTTTATTATACTTAATTTAAACCTTTTTGTAAACTTATTGACATCTAAGTTCTTCCTTATATTCATACACGTATTGATTTGATGAATAGGATATTTCGATAGCACCTGATAAAGTTTTATTGTCTTGTGGATTTTTTACTTCATCATTACTTATATAACCGCCATTTACAAGATCTTCCTTTATTCGAAGACATTTAGTACTGCCACTATCTGGAAGTTCGCTAGAGTGTTCTACACCCCACTGTTTGGCTGCTTTGATAACAATTTTTACTTGTGCATCATAAGCACTTTTTCTAGAATCGTTTATTATTCTGATAATAGATGGATAGACAACTAAGCCAAGTAAACCTAATATTATTATGACTACAAGCAGTTCAACTAATGTAAATCCTTTTTTCATATCATCACCTTTATTCTATATAAATTATAAAATAATTAAATGCATAAGTCAATTAAGTATGGTATAATTATGAGGTGTTTTGAAAGGAAATTTGGTATGAAAAAAGTAGAACTTTTAGCACCTGCTGGCAACATGGAAACTTTGATAGCAGCTATTAATAATGGTGCGGATGCAATATATGTTGGTGGCGAAAACTTTAGTGCGAGAGCTTTTGCTAAAAACTTTGATAAAGAAGAATTAAAAAAAGCTGTTTATACCTGCCACTTATATGGTGTAAAACTATATGTAGCAGTAAATACTGTTATATTTGAAAAAGAAATAGAAGAATGTCTAAATTATCTAAAATATTTATATGAAATAAACGTTGATGCGGTTATTATGCAGGATATTGGCATGATGAATTTGACACACAAATTAATTCCTAACCTAGAAATTCATTCGTCTACTCAGGTTAACTGCCACAACGATGAATGTTTAAAATTTTTAAAAGAACTTGGAGTTAAGAGAGCTGTTCTAGCAAGGGAAATGGACATAAATACTATTAGGAATTTAAAAACAGATATTGATTTAGAGGTATTTATTCACGGAGCTTTATGTGTATCTTATAGTGGTAGATGCCTTTTCAGTAGTTTAAATGGTGGAAGAAGTGGCAATAGAGGTAAATGTGTTGGTTCTTGTAGACTCCCCTATGAAATTTTTAAAGGTGAGAGAAAATTAGATATAAACTTTCCCTTAAGTACCAAAGAATTAAATACAACTAATAATATCAAAGAAATATTAGATTCTAATGTAGCTAGCTTAAAAATTGAAGGCCGAATGAAAAGTCCAGAATACGTTGGTTATGTTACAAAAATATATAGAAGATTAATTGATGAATATTACGAGGGAAAGAGTCCTAAAATTAAGCATGAAGAGATTGTAAATTTATTTAAACTATTTAACAGAAGTTTTACTGCAGGATATCTATTTAATGATGATGTATATAATACAAATTCTTCAAATCACTTAGGTTATCCACTTGGTAAAATAGTTAAAATAGATTCTAGAAAAATATATATAAAATTAACTGATAATTTATATATGGAAGATGGAATAAGATTTGTAAATGATGGTAGAGGCATGATTGTAAACAAAATATATAATGAAAAAAATCTTCTTGTAAATCATGTTGAAAAAGGAAATATTGCCGTTATTGATAATAAAATTAATCTAAGGATAAAAGATGATGTAAACAAAACTATAGACAAAAATTTGTTAAAGGAAATAAATAGTATAAAACCTAAAAAAATACCTATTAAATTTGAATTAATAGGAAAAATTGATAAACCTTTGACCCTTACCGTTACATGTGAAGAAAGTTCTATAACGAAAACATCTATAATTTTAAAGAAAGCTAATAACCTACCTACTTCAAAAGAAGTGATTTTCGAAAAATTAAGTAAGTTAGGAACTACGCCTTTTAAAGCAGAAAGTATTCATATAGATGTTGAAAATGTATTCATACCATTAAAATATTTAAATGAACTTAGGCACACCCTAATAAATGAACTAATAGCTAAAAGAACTTTTTCCAATAATGAAGTTATGTTTAAATATCAAAAAGTAAAGATAAAGAATAAAGAAAATAATTTAAATGTATTTGTTAGGAATGAAGAACAATTATTAAAAATAAAAGACAGTGCGTTCATAATATACACGGATAACTTTAATTTATATAAAAAATATAAGGATTTAAATATATACTATAGGCTTCCTAGTATTATGGATAGTTTTCCAAGCTATAAAGGTGAAAGATTGCTTGTAAATGATCTTGGAAGTTTATTAAAATATTATAAGGATAACAAGATAATTACCGATTATTCTTTAAATATCACTAATAGCGAAAGCGTAAAGCTACTTCAAAAGTATAGTGTAGAATTAGTAACTCTATCACCAGAAATACCAGATTATGATATTTTAAATTATACTAAAAATACTGAAGTTATTACATATGGTAAATTAGAGTTAATGGTAATTAAAAACTTCTATTTAAAAGGGAAAAATTTAGTATTAAAAGATAAATTTGGTAACATGTTTCCGATTATAAATGATAAATATTGTACAATATTGCATTCAAAAAATATAAACTTAATAAAACAAAATATAAATACCAATACTAGATTGATTTTGCTAGATGAAAATGAAAGGCAAATAGATGAATTAAATAAAGTAAGAAAAAAATGATATAAGCATATTGCAAAGTTTTTTAATTAAAGGATGGTAGCCTTCGATGGAGGCAGTCCTTTTAATTATTGTCTTAAATCATTAATAGTTTTCTTTGTAACTTAATTTGCTCATGTAAAAACCTCGTTTCTTGGTTGTAGGAAACAAGGCTTTATTTTATTAAATAATTTGATTATGATAATCTTCTTTATCGTTTGAATTACCAAAGTGGTCGAATTCAGATTCTTTTAATAAGAATCTATATGCAGTCTTATCATTTAATATCAAGAATACACATTTTGAATTTTCTTCAATTTCAAAGTAAATAATTGGAGAGTGTAATTCTTCTTCGATATCAACCATATCAGTAAAGCTCTTGATATTTACGATATCATATTTATTTAAATCTGGCATATTGTGAGTTTCAGCAATTATGTCTCCATATTCTTTCATTATCTTATTAACAGCTAATATATATTCAGATTTTCTTGTAACAGCAAGTAAGCTCTTAACAAGTTTTACAAAAACTATTAATGAAATAATTAATACAACAGTCCAAATGGCTACAAGTGGAATGTTTATTTTATTTTCAGGTGTAATTGAACCATAAATAGTGTCCCCACCAGTGTTCATATAGTCTGGTTTAATTCTCACCATTTGTACTAGTAATGGAATTTGTAAAGACATTTCAGAAGAATCTTGTAAAGTCTTTTCAGCTGAGCCTTTAAGACCAGCTGTTATGTTTAGTTTTAAAGTTACATCGACACGGGCATCAACTGAAAGTCCAAATTGTGTACGGAAATCAGTTAAGACTTGATTATATGCATTATAATCTATATTAATTGTCTTCGCAATATTAAAGTTTTTACCAGTACCACTATTAGTTTCAAGAGGTGCAAGTTGATATTCTTTTGACCAAACATCGACCTTTTTGCCTTCAGAATCTTCTCCTAATCCTCTAGCAGTAGCTACAATTGAATAATTATAATTATAATCTAATTCTTCAGAACTTTTAAAATCGTATTTTGTCTCTACTTCAATATGATCAATAATTGAAGCAATATATTGCCTATTCATATCTAAATATGGCGCTGTGAAAAAGTTATTTTTTTTCAAATATACTTTATAGTTCATGCCAGCATTATAATTATAATCATATAATTTTTTCTTAGAAACGGCTTCAGGCTTTACGGCTTTAACTATTGAAAAAATGGAAGTCACCATAATTGCAATAACAGCTAGCAGTAAAAATACTCTTACCCACTGTTTTAAAATTATTTTATTTTCATCTTTTTTCTTTTTCATATTACTCTCCCCTTTTTATGAAATCGCACCACTAAGCCATACAGATGGATAACCAATAAATGGTACAACAAACATTACTTTTCCTTTTACATTTTCTAAATGAACTTTGTCGGCATCAATTGTATTATTATGATCTCCTTTTGTAATAAACATCTTATTACCATAATCATCATTTGTAATATCAACTATTCTATGAACAACAAATTTTGTTCCACTTACAAATTGGATTATATCTCCAACTTCAAGCTTATCTTTTTCTTGGGTGGTTAATTTGCCAATGACAACTGCATCGCCTCTATTGAAAGTTGGTGACATACTTCCGGACATTACCGCAATTGGTTGATACTTAAATAGACCAATTACGAAGCCTGCAAGTAAAGCTATAAACACAAATGTTGGTATATACATGACTGGATTATATTTGCGTTTTTCTCTTTTAGAAAGCCTTTCAGTACGATTTACATGTACATAGTTTAAATATACGTAAACGGCAAGTGGTAACGATATGCCAATAATAGCTGTGCCAAACCAATCTAAATCAGGAATGATTGGAACTATAAAAGGTGGCGATGCTACAAAAACACGATATATAATTGAAAATTTTGCTCCGCCTATATAAACTAAGTAAGTCAAAATAGCACTTTCAAGTATAATTGGTATAAGTACTGATGACACATAGATAAATGCCGTTTGTAAATCGACAAAGTGACTAGAAAAGCCATAAAAGTTGATATTCAATACTGCAAATAATATTACAATTAAAATGTAATTTATTTTTTTCTTTTTTTCATTTTTAACTAGTGCTTCTCTTATGAGTTCTTGGAAGAATAAAACTCCCACGAATGACCACAAGTTCTTTAAAATACTAAATATTTCTTTTGAGTAAGGAGTCCTCTCAAAGCCAAATATCAAACCCAATAAAAAGTATATAATAATATAGATAATAAGTGCTATAAGTAAACTTTGGGTTTTATCTCTTTCACCTTTAACTCTTAAACTTGAATCATGACTTAAATATACTGCTATCCCACACATTATTATCCAAAGCGTAGGGCTTATAAACTCATTATAATAAGCTAAATTCATTGGGCTTAATACAAAGGTGTTAAGAAAAAAGTACACAATAAGAAGACCATAAATTATAAAATTGTTCTTCATGTTATAACCCCTTTTGTGAATAGTAATCTTACGTGCTATCCACTACTATAATTAATTATAACATAACAAAGTTTAATTAACAATAATTTTTTTAAAATTTGTGATTTTTACATAATAAGCAAAAAAAGCTTAAGTTTAAGCTTTTTGTACATAGTTTAATGTCATTGTAACTGTTTTTTCAAGTTGTTCTGCTGTTGGTTGACTTGTAATAGCTGGATTATAAGTAGCTGTTACTGTAAACTCATCGGTGTTATTTCCGGCTTCAGAAAGTAATTGATCTCCTGGTGCAATTCCAGAATAAGTATATAGTATAGCATCTGTAGGATTAGCTTGTCCCATAGTAGTATCACTAAAAGTAATGCCATCATTTGCAAGTACAGCATCGATAGTACCACTATTTTCAACGACAACAGTATAAGTTACTGATTCAGATGGTGATAGCAATATTGCTTGAAATTCAGCTGTATAATTATCTTTTACTTCAGCCTTTATACTTCCAGCACTTGTATAAGAAGTTTCACCGCCAACAACAGTTGAAGTAGCCGTAGCTGATGGTGTAATCGATTTAATATGTACATCCCATCTTGTAGAAATATTAGCTGTACCATTAATTTTTAAATTAGTTGCGAACGCTGCATAACCTACTGCCATTATAAGCACAACAGCAAGTAAAACGCCAATTAACATATTTTTATGTCTTGCTTCCATTTTTATTCCTCCTTATGGGTATTTTCTACTCTAATAAGACTATATCATTTTTTTAAATTGTAATCAAGATGTTTTTTTAATTTCGCAAAATAAAAGACTGCTTTTCGCAGTCTCCTATATAAACACATTACTAAGCTTGTGTATAAGGAATAGTAACATGAATTGCAGCATATTCATGTCCAGTTGTTTTAGCATTTGGATCAAATTGAACAGTTACAGTAATTAAACCATCTGATTGACCTGCAGCAATTTCAGTTTCTGGAGTAAATGACAATGAATAAATGATGTTTCCAACTTGTTTGCTTCCAGAAGTCATAACATCACCAGAACTTTTTGCTTGAGCAGCTGTTAAAGCATCTGCAGTACCAGTAGTATTACCAGTTACATATGCTACAGCACCAGTAGTTTTAGCAGTAATAGAACCAAAGTTTTTAGGTTGTAATGTATATACAACTTGGTCACCAGGTTGCTTTAAATCAGCAGTTAAAGTAGCAGTTAAATTATCAGAAGATAATTCAATAGTTCCTGAAGGTTCTTGACCAGTAGCTACAGTTTTAGAAGGTGTAGCAGTTTGTACAGTTGGATCAAAGTGAACATCCCATGTTGAACTGATTTCTGCAGTACCATTAATTGTTAAAGTAGTTGCAAATGCAGCATAACCTACTGCCATAACAAATACTACTGCTAGTAGTGCTCCTATTAACGCATTCTTGTGTTTAGATTCCATTTCTTTCTTCCTCCTTATTATATTTTTAAGTAGCCTATTTCTACTCTGATACTAATATAGCATTTTTTTAATGCAAGTTCAAGAGCAAAAAAGAAAAAAATAAAAAAAATTATTTTTGCAGATTATTTTTTGAAAGTACACAACTAATGTACACTATAATTTTAAAATGTTTTTTTAAGTAATTCCTTTGTTTAAAATGTGGCATTTAATATGTCAAACTACTTGTCACTAGTTTTTAGATCTTTTTTGAATTTTTATTTGTGTAAATAAATTTAAAAAAAATATTTATAGTTTTATCTATAAATACCCTATAATCAAAATTTTTTAAAGTTTTTTCGTTTTCTTTGTTTTTTAAAGTTTGCTTTAATCCTTATTTACAAATATTTTATCAATTTCTTTTCTAGGAAGAAGCATTTTTAAATCTTTAACAATATTGATTTCATATTCTAAAGCATTACTTTCAAGCTCTTCTCCATCTATACACCAGTTTTTATCTGGCCTTTTTTCAAATTTTATTTTTATATTATCTGTTTTATAAAAATAAAAACCAGGCACATTTTTTATATCAGTAGTTTTAAGCATAAGTAAGCTTTTTATAATGTCTTTTTTAGAAGAAATATTTGAAAGTAATACTTCAAACTTACTATCATCCATCTTAACATCCTGAAACATGTCTATTCCACCCATTCTAGTAGCATTACAAATTACCATAAATGAATAAAGCCCTCTATATTTTTCACCATTTATAGTATAAGATACTTCAAATAATTTTGTTTTACTATTAAATGATTTAATCGCATTTATCACATAAGCAAAATAGCCAAGTTTTTTCTTCATATCACGAGGTGTATCATAAGCAACATTTACAAATTTACCAATACCAGCAACATAGACAAATGGGTTATTATTAATTGTACATATATCAACTTGCTTAACTACTCCATCTAAAACCATTTTTAAATTTTCTACTGGATCTTTTCCCATACCAAACATTGCGCCCAAATCATTAGTTGTTCCATGCGGAATATGAGCAACGGTAAGTTTATCTTCTCTTTTCAAATTACCAGTAACAATTTCGTTAAAGGTTCCATCACCGCCAAATGAAATGACTAAATCTTTATGTTCAAGATCAGAAATTATTTTTTTTGCGTGTCCAGAATATTTAGTAAAAATAACTTCAGTTTCATATCCTTTTTCTAAAAGTATCTGAGTAAAATCTTTTACTAAAACTTTTTTATCACGTTTACCACTATTCGGATTACAAATTAGCGCACATTTTTTCATAAGTAAGCACCTCTTTTTAATTATATATTAAATAAACAGTTTAAGCAAATAAATAAAGCTATAAATTTTTATAGTTTAATGTAGTAAGACATGTATCTTCCAAGTGTTTCTATTACCTTTTTTAATTTTTTTGATTTTTTTAGTGAACACATATTAGTCTACTATTTTTATTGTGGATAGTTTTAAAATCATTTATCAATTACTATATTTCTTTATATTTTTATTTAATTCTATCAAAAATAAACAATTTTGTCATTTTTTTTGGTGCATATTATTTCCTATTTACACCTATTATATTAGTAAGGGAGGATAATGTATGCTGATACCGAGTGTTATTGAAAAAAGTAGTGATGGCGAGCGCGTTTATGATATTTATTCTAGGCTTTTAAAGGATAGGATTATTATTTTAAGTGGTGAAATTGATGATAATCTGTCAAATATTGTCGTAGCTGAACTTTTATATTTAGATTCTTTAAATCATGAGCCTATCAATATATATATCAATTCTCCTGGTGGCAGTATAACATCAGGAATTGCAATTTATGACACTATGAACTTTATTGAGAGTAAAGTGTCAACGTTATGTATAGGGATGGCCGCAAGTATGGCTGCGTTTTTACTTTCATGTGGTGAAAAAGGCATGCGATATGCTCTTCCAAATAGTGAGGTTATGATTCATCAGCCTTTAGGAGGTGCTCAAGGTCAAGCAACGGAAATAAAAATTGCAGCTGAAAGAATATTAAAATTAAAAGAAAAGTTAAATATAATTTTAAGTGAAAATACAGGACAAGATATTAAGAAAATAGAAAATGATACAGATAGAGATCACTTTCTTTCAGCAGACGAAGCCTTAGAATATGGTATTGTTGATAAAATACTAACATAAACATTTTAATAAAAAAGGGCAGAATTTATAAATATTCTGCCTTTTAATATAGTCTAATTATTTTGAGAAGTTTGAATAATTACCTGAAAGATGTTGTTGACCCACTTGTACAAGTCTCTTAGTAATTTCTCCACCAACAGAACCGTTAGCTCTACTAGTTGCATCTGGTCCCATGTTAACACCTAATTCGTTAGCAATTTCGTATTTCATTTGTTCAATTGCTTGTTTAGCGCCAGGAACTACTAAACGATTACTTTTATTACTAGCCATGTATTTTCACCTCCTGTACATTTATATATTGTGTACATTTGGTAAAATAATACTTTTTTTTTACTGGTAATTTTTGTTAAAGTAAATCTTCAAATTTATCTTCTTTAAAATCAGTAATTACTTTTATGTTTTCTATACTTTCTTCAATGAGTTTTTCATAGTCAAAAGCTTTTTCGTATTCTTTAGCTTTGATAAGTTCTGGTTTGATTACAGGATGTTTTGGAACAAAGATCGTGCAGCAGTCTTCGTATGGCAATATGCTGGTTTCATAGGTGTCTATTTTTTTTGCAATGTCTATTATTTCAAGCTTATCATATGTAGCTACTGGCCTAATAACTGGCATGTTTGTCACTTCATTTATGCAGGCGATACTATCAAGGGTTTGACTGGCAACTTGACCAATACTTTCACCGTTTATAATTATTTTGGCTTTTATTTTTTTAGCATATTTTTCTGTAATTCTATACATCATTCTTCTCATTATGGTTATCATATAATTATCAGGACAATTTTTGTAAATCTCTTCTTGAATTTTAGTAAATGGTACTATGTGAAGTTTTACAAGTCCAGAGTATTCATTTATAATTTTTGCAAGTTTTTTTACTTTATTTTTAGCTTCTACTGAAGTATGTGGTGGTGAATCAAAGTATATGCATTCAACGTTCACACCACGTTTCATGGCTAAATATCCTGCTACTGGGCTATCGATACCACCGCTTAGCATTAATAGGCCTTTCCCTTGAACACCTACTGGATATCCACCAGCTCCTTTAAGCTCATCTGTGTAGATATAGGTTCCTTCTTTTCTAATTTCAATATTTAAAATTATGTCTGGATTATGAACATCAACTTTATATTCGGAATTTTTTAAAATGAGTCCGCCTATTTTTCTACTATAATCCATAGAACTTATCTCAAAGTCTTTGTCAGCTCTTTTAGTTACAACTTTGAATGTCTTTTTTGTTTTATCCATGATGCTTAATGCTTTTTGAGAAACATCATCAAAATTATTATTAACTTTATAGACTATAGATATACCATGTATTCCAAATATTTTTTGAAGTTTTTTTGATATGTTTATGGCATCATCACACTTTATATACATTCTAGAGTTATCTTTAATAATTTCATATTTTTCTTCTATTAGTCTTTCAATGTTTTGTGTTAAAATTTTTATAAATTGTTTTCTATTATCTTTTTTGGTTGTAAGTTCTCCATATTTGATCATTATTAGTTCGTTCATTTTGTCACCTTCTTTGAATTACAGTTATGATTTTATCAAATTGTTTTATGTTTGTAAATGAAAAGAAAGCCAATTTATTAATTAGCTTTCTTTTCTGACAATTCTAACAGTTTTTCATATATTCCTGGTTCTATTTTATTTAAAGAATTAATCGTAAGTTCTAAGGATTTTTTGTATTCACCTTTATAAAATAGACTTTCCGCATATTTCAAATTTCGATCTAAATCTTTTTCTGATGAGCGGTAGCGGTTACCATATACAATAGCCATTTCAGCATATTTAGCCATTTTCAGCATTTCTTTTGTTTTCCCAAATAGTTTTAAAGCTAAGTCTCTAGCTGTATCTACTCTGGTGTTTAGGGTCTCAATGGTGATTGGCTTTTTTTCTAGTTCTTTAACAATTTCGTTTAAGGCTTCTTTGGCTTCTTTTAATTCAACATAATATCTATTTGGAATTACTGGCAAGTTATATGTTCTAATCTGGCTTTGAGAATCTTTTAAAAGGGTGCTTACTTCAGTTAGCTGTTGTCTAGCGCGAACTTCATCATCGTGCATGTTACCTAAAACATTTAATGAATTATCTAATTTATTTTCGGCATTTGATAGTCTTGTGAACAATTCTTCAATACTATCGGTTAGTTTTGAATAGGCAAAAGTTTTGTTATTAGTATGATTCATTAATGCCTTGTAATCTTCATTTAGCTGTGTAACTTCGTCTTTAACATCATTAAAATTTTGAAGATCTTGGTCAGATAAATCATACATTTTATTTAGATAATCTAACTGATTAAAGATTTCATCTACTAATTTATTTATCTTATTTAGTTTATTTTTTAATGTATTGTTTGCTTCTTCATAGTCTGATTTAATTATTTTTTCTTTTTCAAAATCAGTAAATAAATTTTCAAAATATTCTGTTAAAACTTTTAGATCAAATAGGCTATCTTCCAGGTTTAAAACTTTAGCTCTATTTAAAATATCAGCTATTTTCTTTTTTGATTCTTCAATGTTGTATTCGACATTTAAATAGTCTAATGGATAGCCTTCTGAAGCCATTTTACTATATATTTGTGTGATTTCTTCTATTTTCTTTGGTAAAATATTTTGACCAATTAGAATAATGGATGGAAGTTCATCGATAACTACTTCCATATGATTTAATAAGTCATTTATTATTTTTAAAACTGTTGGGATTTCAGTAAATTCTCTTTGATCCATCAATGTTTCAAAATCTTCAAATCTTTTGGCAATTGTTTGAAATTCGTTTTCAACTGCTTCATTAAACTCTCCGTATTCTGATTCTGTTTCCTTAAACTTTATGTATAGTTCACGGTAATGAGCTTTTTGCTTTGTTATGCTTCCACGATTTCTTTCTTCACTATTTGTGACTTCTTTTATTTCATCTAGTAAAAATTCAGATGTTGTCCTAACTTTATATATTTCCATTTCTAGTTTGGCTATTTTATACATTGTACTTTTGTAGTCTTTTTTTGAAAGTAGATACTCTGCTTCAATTAGCATGTTCGTAATTTTAGGTATTTTTGTATCTTTTATATCTTCAAGTCTATCTTTCCAATTGTTATACATAACCTCTAATTTTTCATTATTTACATAGTTTTCTACTTTGGCAAGTTCAGGCCCTACTGGTGATGTATCTAGTTGATTTTTTTGATAATCTAAATCGTTTATTATTTTTTTAAATTTATTATTTTTACTTTTACGCATTAAGTGCAGAACAACAATTATTGAAATTATAGCTGCAACTAATACGATACCAATCATGACCATTATATTTTCCATATTAATCACCTATCATAATGATACCATATTTTTGTCTATTTTTGTAAAATTTTGTGAAAGTTTTGTGAAGAGTGAAAAAAGTAATAAAAAAATGCATTTTATTTAATGGCTAAATATGCATAAAGGTATTGACTTTAAAGGTCAAACATAATATAATTAATGAGACGTGTTTGAAGCAGCGTTATTTTGAAGGTTATAACGTGGTTATTCCCTATAGGGGTTATCTGGTCTATCGCTGCTAGACTGGATATTGATATAATCCACCCTATAACTTTATCAAAGTAACCTTTCCACGTGTGAAAGGAGGAAAAAAATATGGCAAGATATACTGGACCTACTTATAAGAAATCTAGACGTTTTGGCTTTTCTATTTTAGAAAATGGTAAAGAGCTTGCGAAAAGACCTTATGCCCCAGGTGCTCATGGACAAGATAGAAGAAAGAAATTATCTAACTATGGTATCCAATTACAAGAAAAGCAAAAAGTTAAATTTATGTATGGTTTAAGTGAAAAACAACTTCATAAAACATTTGAAAAAGCTGTAAAAATGAGTGGTGTCAACGGTGAAAACTTACTTAAGTTATTAGAAAGTCGTTTAGATAACTTAGTTTACAGAATTGGATTTGCTACTACGAGAAAAGGTGCAAGACAACTTGTTAATCATGGACATATTACTGTCAATGGTAAAAAGGTTAATATCCCTTCTTATCAAGCTAAACCTGGCGATGTTATCAGTTTAGCTGAAAATGATAAGGAACTTGCTATTGTAAAAGCTTCTTTAGAGGCTTTACAAAATAGAGTTGAGTTTATATCATATGACGATAAGAAAATGGAAGCAACTTATGTAAGACTTCCTGAACGTAGTGAATTAAATGCAGATATTGATGAAGCGTTAATCATTGAATACTATAACAGATAAGAGCTTAGGCTCTTATTTTTTTATTTCTATTTTTTGTATTTCTTTTTCTAATTCTTTTAAACTTTTCTTAGGTGTGGGAAGGTCTTCTGGCATTATACCTCCTACCTCTTTAATTGCATTTCTTACAATTTTACCAATTTTGTAGCGTGTTTTATTAGCTTCATTTTCACCTTTAATGATATCATTTTTTAATTTTTGTTCTGTTTGAGTTATTCTAAATAAATAGCTGCTAATTCAGTACTTCCCATATTATCTAAAATATCTTCCCTATACCTTAGATTTTTTCTTCTAGCAATGTCATTTGCAGTCTCTCCATTATATAAACCTTTATAACCAGAATTATGAAATTTATCAAAATTTTTAACTCCAGCGTTTTTAGCAGCTTTGTTTAATGAATAATTACCCTTTTTAGTTAAATCTCTTTGATAAAATCTTTTTTCATCTTCCGTAAGAAGATGGTATTCTTTTTCAGAAAGTTCTTGTTTTCTTGTTTGAACTGCAAAGTATGTTTGGGCTAAGGCAATAACCGATTTTCTACTATCTCCATTTTGAGCAGTCAAATAACAAGCATACCTTGATAATTTATAATCTTTTATTTTCTTTGTTGCACCAGATCCAATTGTAACCATTTTGTCGGTACCGACAAAATGGTCTGCCGTGTTTAGATTACTATGTTTACAAGCTTCCTTTGCTTTATTTATAACATTTTCAAATTTTCTCTACTCAGTATAATCTAAAACTTTTTGTAGTTCTCTTGCGTACCAAAAATCTATTCCATTTTCATCAATATGTTTAACATCTTCAAAAGTAGTTTTACTATATTCTTTGATTTGATTCATTTTTTATTCCCCCTATCTGATTATATTATAACACGAACATATGTTACTATTCAAGGGTTTTTGATATTTTTTTGTTTTTTTCAAAGTAAAAACACATTTTTTTATAAATATGCTTTTAATATGAAGATAAATATTAATTATTTATATCATTTATAATATTTTCTATTAAATTTAGCTTGTTATTAATATCTAAAATATTATCATTTAAATATTTAATTATTTTTTCTATTCTTAAACTATTATAAATAATAGTATTATTTTCAAATTTATAATTTAAATAATTATTTTTTTTAAATTATTTTATCTTCTACTATAATATAATTAATATTATTAATATTTAAGTTATTTAAAACATTATCTAAACTATTATTAGGAAATCCTGCTTTAAATGTATTAGATAACTTTTTTAATTTATAACCCATTATTTTATTCAGAATAAAAGCATCTTTATCTTTAATTTTCTTTTTTATTATTTTTTTTAAAATATCATGATCAATATTATAAAAATATTTACTAATATCAATTTTTAAAATATAAAAATTTTTATATTTTCTTTTCATTTCATTTAAATACTTTTTTAAAAGTTTTACTCCATATAATGTTCCTTTATTCTTTCTAGTAGCGCACATACTCATGCCATACTTATTTTCAAATACTTTTACTAGTATATAATTGGCAACTAAATGATTTATTATCTTCTATATTCTCTGCCATTACTATTCTAGCTTTAGGATCAGTTATCATAAATATATTATATTTATCAAATTTAAATTCTTTATTATTAAGCCTATTATAGATGTTAGTTACATGTTCCATCTTATATGATTCAAACTTATCAACTTTCTTTTTATTTCTTACTTTATTACATACTTTATCAGTCATTTCTATTATATTATTTAAATCACATATCTCACTATATAAATTATTTTGCTTCTTCATATTTAAACCAGCTTCTTACAATTTTATCAAGATCTAATAAATGACCCGAATAACTTAAAAATTTTTTATTAGTTAAAACATCTTTTTTTAAAGCTTCTTCTAAATAAAAATTAAGCATTTGAATTTGAACACATGTTTCTTTTTTATCATTAATATCTTGAAATATATTAGCTCTATATATCCACTCTAATACTTTATAACAACTTTCTATTATTTTATTTTTTAAAACAAAATATTTATTAGGAAAATTTTCTGTATTTTTTTCGATAAATCTTAATGTTTTTCTAGCTTGTCTAGCTATAATTAAATTTTCATGTATTTTGTATTTTTCATACATTTTATTTAATTTAACTTTTTTCTTTTCTGATAATTTTTCTTCCATAAATTATACCTCCAACTACATAAAATAACAAATAAAAACGCAGTAAGGATAGAAAACGAAGAGTTTTGCATTATTAACACTTTTTATTTGGTTATAATACTACTAACCTAAGTTTTCATTTACTGCATATATTCTGTAATTTATAATACTGCTTTAAATTACAAGGATTATTCTTGTTTCCAAGTCTTATGATTATGGAAGACTACCCTAAAATAGTAACTCATAATCTATAGTTATCAAGGAAAATGCTGGGCAGGAGCAACTACTCATGGCAGCCCGCAGCGCCATTGCGAGAATCGACATCGCAGTAAGCACTGACACCACCAGAATCGACACCGCCATCCGAATAAGCTTGAATGCTCAAATCAGAGGTACTGCAGCACGAATAAGAGTCCAAGCTGCAAGAACCTGTAAATTTTGAATTACTTTGTAAAGCCTTTAATATTCCAACATTGCCTGTATGATTTCCTCCTGCATCATATCCAGAACCATCTGTACTCATTTTTAAACATACTGGTTCTAATCCTGATATTCCAAATGTCTGACATGTATAGCCTTCAGTTATTGTATCATTTACTACTGTATATTTATTAAAGAATGTATATCCACTTGCACTCATCACATCTGATGCACTTGTATAA
>ONJI01000005.1 GCA_900318075.1 uncultured Bacillota bacterium
GGCTAATTTCTATAAAGGAAAATTTGTTTCAAATACAATTTTAAATGCAAATGCATTTGAAAAATTAATTAAATAAAGTAATCGTAATATTAAGAATTTATGATAAAAAAAGAAAATCTGAAATATGATTTTCTTTTATTTTAAGTAACTGTTTTCTATCATATCTATGTTTGTATAATAGTCTTTTCTGTTTTTAAAAATATTAGAAAGTTCTTTTGGTGATTCTTTAAAACCTCTTTTAATCCATTCATCTACAAATCCAAATACTCCACCAGAGACCCAACCATTAGTATAAGCAACTTTGTTTTCTAAATCATTACTTGGACCAGAACAATCTAAAATGTTTTGATAAAGAAGATGTGACAATCCAGCTTTGTAAATAATAGATAATTTATCTCTTTCTGAATAGAAATGATTAAACATTCCTAGAATAATATCACCAGATCTATCACTAATCTGTTTTTCCCACCATTGATTTGCTTTATCATCTAAATACTTAACTATTATTTCCTCTTTGCTAGTGTAATTTCTATAAAAAGATAATCTACTAACTCCAGCTTTTTTTGAAATTCCA
The DNA here is from genome assembly GCA_900318075.1 of uncultured Bacillota bacterium. Lineage (GTDB taxonomy): Bacteria > Bacillota_I > Bacilli_A > RF39 > UBA660 > Coprosoma. The sequence continues at coordinate 575 of ONJI01000005.1, forward strand.
AATGGCCATCCAGTGATGGATAGTAACATTTATGTCGTAGCTTGTTTAGTTATATTAATTGTGGTTTTAATCACTTATATAACTGGCAGAAGTATATTAAAAGAAAATCCTGCAGAAGCTCTTAGAAACAAAATTCCTAGTATTAAGGGAAGTAATTTAAATATAACTAAAAAGGGAATATTTAAGAAAGCTAATTTTTCTACAAAATGGAATATTAGAGATATTTTCAGAAATAAAATGCGAACGTTTATGGGTCTAGCTGGTGTAAGTGGATGCTGTATGTTGATTGTCTGTGCTTTAGGTATGCTGGATTCTATGAACTTCTTTGTTAATCTTCAATTTGAAACGTTATATAATTTTGATTATAAATTAAACATTAAAGAAAATTTATCAGGAGATGAGTTAAATAATTTATATGATAAATATGGAAGTTACACATCTGAAACATTAGGAATAGAAATAAAAGATGAAGATGGAAAGCGAGAATCTAATAATATTTTTGTAACTGATGGTGGTAATTATGTAAGGTTTGTAGATAAAAAGAATAATATAATAGATAAGCCAAACGATAAAGGCGTATATGTGACATATAAACTTGCTGAAACAAAAGGCTATAAAATCGGAGATAAAATTACTTGGCACATTTATGGTGACAGTAATTATTATACTTCTAGGATAACAGGTTTTAATAAAGATCCGCAAAATCAAAATGTTACAATGACGAGAAATTATCTTGAATCATTAGGTATCGATTATGAGCCTGATTCACTATATACTAATGTTGATTTAAGCGATACTAAGGAAATTAAAAATATAGAAACTATTCAGAATATTGATAATTTAAAAGAAGGCATGGAAGGCATGCTTTCAATGATGAAAACGATGTTAGTATTAATTATCGGTATTGCAGTATTATTAGGTGGAATAATTATTTATAATTTAGGAATATTATCATACACTGAGAAGCAGTATCAATTTGCGACTTTAAAAGTATTAGGATTTAGGGACAAACAAATTAAAAATATTTTTATCAAACAAAATAACTGGGTAGCAATAGTGTCAATTATATTTGGATTACCACTTGGGTTTTATTTGACTGATTGGTTATTTAAGACAGCAATAGAAGAACACTATGATTTTGGCGCTAGTATTACTATAAAAACTTATTTAATATCTGCAGTGGGAACGTTTGTAATGTCATATCTTGTATCAAAATTTTTAGCGCGAAAAATTAAAAATATTGATATGGTAACTAGTTTAAAAGGTAATGAATAATATTTAAAAATAATTTTTATAGAATGTATTTTATGCATTCTATTTTTTTTGTTAAACGGTTAAATTGACATTTTTCCTTTAAATGGTATAATTTGCTTAGTAGTTTGTTGATTTCTAGGGAGGAGAGAAATCTATGAATGAAAATGTTATAAGTGAACTTTGCTTATATTTAATAAATAATATTAATGAAGATGTAAGTGTTTCTGAGCTTGCGAGAATGCTTCACTATAATAAATTTTACTTAATTCGAGAATTTAAAAAATATACAGGTTTTACGATTAGTGAATTTATAAATTATGTAAGAGTTTATAATAGTATAGATCCGCTTGTGTTTTCTGATGATACAATTTTAAAAATTGCTTTAAGTAATGGCTTTCATTCTTCTGAATATTATTCTGAAAAATTTAAAGATGTCATTGGAACCGCGCCACTTAGATTTAGAAAAATTTTTTCTTTGCTTATGAGTGCAGCTCAAAATGATGTCAGTGTCGAAAATCTGCAAATGATAAAAGAAGAATTTACAAAGTTCAAAGATTATCAGAATTATTTAAATGGTATGAAAGATATGTCTTTAAAAACATTAAAGCAAGATAAACCTAAAGTTAAAATTTTGAAAACTACAGTTATGTAGTTTTTTATTATGTCAATATTGTTTAAATTCTTTATTTTTATATGCGTTAAAATGTTTTCTAGAAAACTTTATTTTTTGAAAGGAGATAAAAATGGAAGCATTAGAAATACAAAGACAGATTATAGAATTAAAAAAATGTATAGAGAAATTACGTGAGATGGAAGAGCGTAATATGAATTATGATAAAACTATGCAAATAAAAAAAGAGGATAGACCTAAAGTAAAAAAACTTGGTGTTTGGAAAAAAGCTGATCGCATTTTAAAAACGCAACTTTAATTATAACCAAATAAAGTTTTTTTGGTTAAAGTAATTATCTTTCTTTATAATTTTTTCATATGAATAAATAAGGTGATTTTATGAATTTTATAAGGAAAGAAATTGTTTTTATTATGGAAAATGATCCTTCTTTAAAAAGATGGTATGAAGTTTTGTTGTTTCCAGGTTTTAAAGCTTTGATCTATTATAAAATATCTAGATTTTTTTATTTAAGAGGTTTTTATTTTTTAAGTAGATGGATATGTTATAAAGGAAGGCGTAAAACAGGAATTGAGATTCATCCTGGAGCGGTTATAGGTGACAATTTATTTATAGATCATGGGATGGGTGTTGTGATAGGAGAAACGTGTAAGATTGGAAATAATGTAGTGATATATCAAGGTGTTACTTTGGGAGGAACTGGTAAAGAAAGTGGTAAAAGGCATCCAAATATTGGTAATAATGTGTTTATTGGTGCTGGCGCTAAAATCCTTGGTAATATCAACATAGGTAACAATGTAAAGATTGGGGCAGGGGCTGTAGTTTTAGATGACGTCATTGATAATGTGACAGTAGTTGGCGTTCCTGCTAGAAAAGCAAAATAAGCTCTTTTTGAGGAGCTTATTTATTTGTGATTCGGTATATATTATATGATGGAATGTTAAATATCCTAAAGTTATAGTTAGATACTCCTAAGCCGTTTGATATATATAAATCGGAATTATCTAATTTATAATGATTTTTGTGATATTTTTTTGCCCCATTTGGAAGAATTATTGGTCCCAATGGAGTTTTAATTTGTCCGGCATGAGAGTGGCCAGCTAGAATGAGATCGAATTTATTATCGGTAAGGTCATCTATATAATCAGGTTCATGCATTAGAAGTATTTTATATATGGGGCCATCTTTTTCAAATGAATTTATATATTCTGTGGTCTTTTTTAATTTGTCATTTATACTTTCTTTATCTTTAAATGTACTAGCGCCAGCTATTAACATATTATTATAACCGCCCTTATATATAGTGTCATAGGTATTATTTAGATTAATAAAGCCACCATTTTTAATAATGTTTTCCCATTCATCAAATTTTAAATCGTGGTTTCCACTAATAGCATATTTTCCGGCTGTGGCATCTATTTTGTTTAGATATTTACTAATTTCTTCAGATAGTTTAATGGTCATTTTGGTATCTTTATCGATTAGATCTCCAGTTAATACGACGATGTCTGCTTTTTGTTCATTAACACTATCTACTAGTTTTTGCATTTGTTTTTGATCAAATACTCTACCGTAGTGGATATCACTTATATGAATTATTTTGAAACCTCTAAAGTTATTTGTGATATTTTCATTTGTTATTTTATATTCGTGATTTGTCATCAGTTTTGGTTCAATAAAATAGGAATAGGCGACAATTAAAGCGATTATTATTATAATTTTTAAAAACAATTTTATGATTTTAAAATGTTTTTTTTTCTTTCTAGCCATATACTCACCTATGATAATTATAGCACATATGAAAAAAAAGACAAAAGTCTTTTAAGTGAATATAAGTAAAAAAAATTGAAGGGACATGATTATTCCATTATGCATAAAGTGAAAGCCAGTAGAAACGAGTACGTTATTTGTTTTACTCATCATGTAGGCAAAGGCAAAACCTTCACTGCAATATGATAGTAAGTAAAGTGGAAATAGTTTATTTAGTGGCATTCCCATTAAATGAAGGCCCCCAAAGATTAAACCCGACATAATTATATATATTGTTTTATTTTTAAAAATGCTTCTGATGCCTAATCTAAATATGGATTCTTCAAGTAAAGGGGCGATAAAGACGGCAGAGATGAAAGTATATACGGGGTATAGTTTGAATTCATCTCTAATTGCGTTTTCATTTTCAGATATTCCACCGCCATATTTACTTATGATGATATTTGAAAGCATCATAATAATAACTCCAATTAAATATATTTTAAAGTATTTAGTAAAATATTCTTTGTGGTTTTCTTTGATGTCTTTAATTGCTAATTTAAATTCTTCTCTATATATTAGAAATATAATGTATATCATGGTTGCACTTAAAAGCAAATTATAAATAATTAGTGTTTTATCATTAATGTCTGTATAGTTTATATGAAGTATGTCAAATGGTAAATATTTAAATAAACTTATAAAAAAATATAAAAATATTATGCCTAGACCTTTAAATACATAATTCCATCTATTTTTGCTTTGCTTTATTATCATATGATCACCTAATATTATTATAACATGTATTTATAAATTCTTCACAAAAATTATTTATTATAATAATTGGTTAAAATTACTCATATATTTTAAAGAAAAGGTGTCAAAAAATACAAAAGTGTGTTATAATCTTTTGTAGACATGCAGGAAAAGAGTGGGCTATCCCGCTCTTTAATGTAGTTGGGAGGTAATTTATGGAAAGTAAGATTCGTGAACTATTAGAAGAAGAAATTAATGAAGCGGGCTATATTCTAGATGAAGTTCTTTATGGCAAAGAAGATGGTGTGAATACTTTAAGACTTGTCATTGATAAGCAAGGATATATAAATATAGGTGATTGTGTTAAAGTTAATGATATTGTAAATCCAATTTTGGATAAAGAAGATCCAATAAGCGAAAGTTATGTTTTAGATGTTTGCTCAAAAGAGAAAGGAAGTGATAATGATGGACAGTAAAAAGTTTAAGATTGCTTTAGAAAGTTTAGCTAAAGAAAAGGGAATTGATGAAGATTTGATTTATGATGCGATGGAACTTGCATTAACTTCTGCATATAAGAAAAATTATCATTCACTTTCAAATGTAAGGGTAGATATCAATAGAGAAACTGGAGAAATAAAAATTTTCTCTTATAAAACTGTGGTATTTAGTAAAGAATATGAAAAAGAAGAGGGAAAACTTGAGACGGAGGTTATTACAGATGAAGAAGGCAACGAAGAAGTAGTCGAAAAAGAATTTTTCTATGATGACAGAATTCATATCACTTTAGAAGATGCCTTAAAACAAGTTCCAGGAATTAAGATTGGTGAAACGATTGAAAAAGAAGTTACACCTAAAGATTTTGGTAGGGTGGCAGCTTCGACTGCTAAACAAGTTGTTGTTCAAAAGATTAGAGAAGCTGAAAGAAAAGTTATAAACGATGAGTTTTCTGATAAACAAGATGAAATGATCACAGGAATTGCTTCAATGGAAGATGTTCGTAATTATTATATCGATTTAGGTAGAACTCAAGGAATTCTTCCAAAAAGTGAGATTATACCGGGAGAGACTATTAAGATGGGTTCTAGTATTAAAACTTATATTACCAAAGTTGAAAGTAATTCCAAAGGGTCTTTAATTTTACTTTCTAGAAAACATTTTGGTTTTGTCAAAAGACTTTTCGAACTTGAAATCCCTGAAATAAATGAAGGTATTATCTTAGTTTATAGTGTGGCTAGGGAAGCTGGTGTAAGAACTAAAGTTGCGGTTTATTCTGAAAACTCTAATGTCGATGCAGTTGGTTCTTGTATAGGCGAAAGGGGAAGTAGAATTAACCGAATTATTGATGAACTTAATGGTGAAAAGATTGATGTTATACCTTACGATAGTGATCCAGCGCGTTTTATAGAAAATGCTTTAAGTCCTGCTAAGAATTTGCATGTATTTATTACTGATGAAAAAGAGAAAAAGGCTATGGTTGTGGTTGATAAAGAAAATTTATCTTTAGCCATAGGTAAGAAAGGACTTAATGTTCGTTTAGCTTCTAAACTTACTCATTATAAGATAGATGTTCAAACAATTGAAGAAGCTAGAGCTAATGGTATAAGTATTGTGGAGTGATAATATGAAGAAAATACCAATGAGAACTTGTGTAGTTACACGTGAAAAATTACCTAAAAAAGAACTTATAAGAGTTGTTAGAACAGCTGATGGAGTTGTTATAGATCCTACTGGTAAACTAAATGGTAGAGGTGCTTATTTGAAATTAGATAAAGAGGTTTTTGAAAAAGCTAAGCAAACAAAGATTTTAAATAGGCAGTTAGAAGTAGATGTGCCAACTGAGGTGTTTGATGAACTTGATAAATTATTAGATTAAAATTATAGAAAAGAGGTGCTTAATATGATGACAGTACTTGAGTATGCAACTGATGTCAATAGAAATGTGGAGGATATTTTAGATAAATGTCGTGAGCTTGATATTGATGTCAATAATGAGGATGATGAACTTAGCGAAGAAGCAATAATTATGCTTGATAATAATTTGGATGATGCTGATTCTTTTGAAGAGGAAATGGAAGAAGAAACTGAGAAAATTGAAATGAAGGCAGCTAAAGCTAAGACAGCTAAAAAAATAAATAAAATTAAAACTGAAAACAAAGCTTCTGATGATAAACAAAATTTTGCTCGTAAGAAAAAAGAAATGTATAAAAGCAAGGAAAAATTACAGAGTAATGCACCTACTCAAAGTGAAAATATAGTGCTTTATAAGGAAAATATGACGATTGGTGAGCTAGGAGAGGCTATGGGTGTGCCAGCTACAGAACTTATAAAGAAGCTATTTTCTTTGGGACTTATGGTTAATATAAATAGTCCAATTTCTTTTGAAAATGCTGAGATGATTGTACTTGATTATGATAAGGAGCTTAAAAAGGAAGAAACTGCTAATGTAGCTAATTTTGAAGAGTTTGAAGTTATTGATAATGAGGAAGATTTAGTTCCTAGACCTCCTATTGTTACGATAATGGGACATGTAGATCATGGTAAGACGACTTTACTTGATGCGATTAGAAAGACTGATGTTGTTTCAACTGAAGCTGGAGGAATTACGCAAGCTATATCGGCTTATCAAGTAAAACATGAAGGCAAGGTTATAACATTCATAGATACTCCTGGACATGCGGCTTTTACAGAAATGCGTGCAAGAGGAGCGAGTATAACTGATATAGTTATTATTATAGTGGCTGCTGATGATGGTGTTATGCCACAGACTAAAGAAGCTATTGATCATGCTAAAGCGGCTAATGTACCAATAATTGTGGCTATTAATAAGATGGATAAGCCTGGAGCTAATCCTGATAGGGTAATGACAGAGCTTTCTGAATATGGACTTATGCCTGAAGAGTGGGGTGGAGATACTTTATTTACAAAGATATCTGCAGTAAATGGTGATGGTATCGATGAGCTACTTGAAAATATTTTGTTAATAGCTGAACTTCAAGGTTATAAGGCAAATCCAAATAGATATGCGATGGGTACGGTAGTTGAATCTAGACTTAATAAACATTTAGGACCAATTGTAACAGTTTTAGTTCAAAATGGTACTTTAAGATTAGGTGATCCTGTCGTTGTGGGAACGGCTTTTGGTAAGGTTAGAACTTTAAAAGATGATAAAGGCATGCAAATTACAGAGGCTAAACCTTCACAACCTGTCGAAATTACTGGTTTAAATGATGTCCCTAGTGCAGGTGACAGATTTATGAGTTTTGAATCTGAGAAAGAGGCTAAGGCTATTGCGGCTGAGAGGAAAGAACAGATTAGAATTAAGCAAACGAGAGCTAAATCAGCGGTTTCTTTGGATGATTTATTTGCTAAAATAAATGAAGGTCTTAAAGAAATAAATGTAATTATTAAAGCTGATGTCAATGGCTCGGCTGAAGCAGTTAAGAATTCTATTCAAAAAATAGAAGTTGAAGGCGTTAAAACTAATGTTATTAGAAGTAGTGTTGGGGGAATAACTGAAAGTGATATCGTTTTGGCTAAAGCTTCAAATGCGATTATTATTGGTTTTAATGTTAGACCTAGTACAATGATTAAAGATAAAGCTAAAGAAGAAGGCGTAGAGATACGTTTCTATGACATCATATATAAAGCGGTTGAAGAGATGGAAGCTGCAATGAATGGTATGCTTGATCCAGAATATGAGGAAAATATACTTGGAACGGCAGAGATTAGACAAATTTTTAAATTTTCTAAAGTTGGAAATATTGCTGGTAGTTCTGTGACTGATGGAGCTATAAAAAGAGATAGTCAAGCTAGAATTATAAGAGATGGCGTTGTTATATATGATGGTAAAATAGGCTCTTTACAACGTGAAAAAGATACGGTTAAAGAGGTTAAAAAAGGCTATGAATGTGGAATTACAATTGAAAACTTTAATGATATTAAAGTAGGCGATGTAATTGAAGCTTATGAAATGGTTGAAAAGAAAAGATAAAATTTATTTAAGTACTTAATCTAAAAATAGATTGAGTACTTTTATAATTGTCATTTTATTGGTATAATATTAATAAGAAATGAGGGATATTAATGAGCATTAAAATAGAAAGAATATCTGATGCATTAATTGAACAGATAAGTTATATTATAGCTAATGAGGTTAAACATAAAGATATCAATTTTGTAACTATTACTGATGTTAAGGTTAGTAATGATCTAAGTTATGCAAAAGTCTATTTTACAGTTTTGGATGAAAGTAAAAAAGATATTACGTCAAAGGCTTTGAAAGAAGCTAGTGGTTTTATAAGACATGAACTTAGGGAAAGAGTAGAAATAAGACAAATTCCAGAGCTTACTTTTGTCTATGATGACACTATTAAGGAAGCTCAGAAGATAGAGGATATCATTGAAAAAATTCATGAAGAAGAATAAAAATGCTTGACATGAATATTATTTATGTGTATAATCATTTTTGTAATTTGAAAAAGGAAAGAAGAAGTGTCCACTTCTCACCCGATTGCACAGATTAGCGATGGGTAAATGCCTGATAAGTTAAAAACTGATAGGTGGAGTGGATACTTTGTATTCACTTTTTTAATTAAATTATTTGGAGGTGTCTTGTATCGCAAGAGAAAAAGATTTATTTATCAATGAGCAAATACGTGCCAAAGAGGTTATGGTAATTGGTCCTAATGGGGAACAGTTAGGGGTAAAGCCTATTAAAGATGCTTTAACGCTCGCATCTTATGCTGGTTTTGATTTAGTTCTTATGAATCCTGGTGGAAAACCACCGGTATGTAAGATTATGGATTATAATCGTTACAAATATGAAAATAAGAAAAAGCAAAAGGAGAACATGAAAAAGCAGAGAGAATCTAACTTAGATATGAAAGAGTTTAAGCTTTCTGTTACAATCGATGTTCATGATTTTAATACTAAGTTAAAAAATGCTAGAAAGTATTTAGAAAAAGGACATAAAGTTAAGGTTAGTATTAGGTTTAAAGGCCGTGAAATTACACATAGTAATTTAGGAAAAGATGTACTCATGCGTTTTGCAGATGCTTGTAATGATATTGCTGGTATTGAACAGCAACCAAAGATTGATGGTCGTATTATGGCTATGATACTTGCACCAAATAAAGAAAAATAGGAGGATGACTATGTCAAAGAAGATAAAAGCTAAAACTCATAAAGGGCTTGCAAAAGTTTTAAAGGTTAGAAAAGGTGGATCTATTAAATTCCAACCTGCTAATAAAAATCATAAGCTAACACATAAGAGTAATGCTTCTAGAAGAAGAAGACATCAAGACTCTAGTGCTAGTGCATCTGATTTAAAGAGATTGAAAAGTGTTATTAACAAATAATTAAGGAGGAGAAAAAATGAGAGTTAAAGGTGGAACAATACATCGTGCTAGAAGAAAGAAAGCACTAAAACAAGCTAAAGGTTATTTTGGTAGTAAACATAGACTTTATAAGACAGCTAAAGAACAAGTAATGCATTCTGGAGCTTATGCTTATAGAGATAGAAAAGCAAGAAAAAGAGATTTTAGAAAGTTATGGATTACTCGTATCAATGCTGCTTGTAGATTAAATGAAATTAGTTATTCTAAGTTTATTGATGGCTTAAATAAAGCTGGTATTGAAATTAATAGAAAGATGCTTGCTGAAATAGCAATCGATGATGAAAAAGCATTTGCAGAGTTAGTAAAAGCTTCTAAAGCTGCTTTAGAAGGTAAAACTTATGAAACTAAAGCAACTTCAAAAGAAGAACCTAAAAAAGAAGCAAAAAAAGAGGTAAAACCTGCTAAAAAAGAAGCTTCTGAAGATATTACTAAGTTAACTGTAGCTGAGCTTAAGAAACTTGCTAAAGATAAAAACATTGCTGGGTATTCAACTATGAAAAAAGCTGAACTTATTGATGCTTTAAAATAAGGACCTATTCCTTATTTTTTGTGATGGAGGCGTGTATGAAGAATTTATATATCGATTTTGATGGTGTAATTTGTAATACTATTGAAATTACTTATAAGATGCTTGAGGAATCTGGAATTGATATTAAAGATCAGGAAAAGGTGACAGAGTTTTATCAAAATTTAGATTGGAAACATGTCTTAGATATTTGTGAAATTATAAATGATGGTATGGATAATATTAAAAAACTTATAAGTAGTGGTAAATTTAATATTGCAATTCTTACGCATGTTAATTCGATAAATGAAACAATAGAAAAGGTAAAATTTATTAGAAAGTATTTGAAGGATGTGACAATTATTCCTGTTCCTAAAGCTATTTCTAAAACGCGAATGATAAATGCAAGATTTTCTATTTTAGTTGATGATTATTCTGTAAATTTGAACGAATGGAAAGAAGCTGGCGGAATTGGCGTAAGATTTGATTTAGATATGGATGGTAAGGGATTTTTGGTAATAGATCATTTAGATGAACTACTAGAACTTTTCTAAAAATTGTTTAATAGGAGGAAAAATTATGAGTAAAAATGAAAAAGAAATACAAGTTAAAGTAGAAGGTAAAGAGTGGGATGAATTATTAGATAAAGCTTTTAATAAAAGAATAAAAACTGTTAAAATTGATGGCTTTAGACCTGGTAAAGCTCCAAAAGATGTATTTTTAAAGAAATATGGAAAAGAATCTTTATATATGGATGCGGCTGATTTGGCAGCTGATAAGGCTTATATGAAAATGCTTGATGAAAATAAAGATGTAGTAGAAAAATTAGTAGCTAGACCTGATATGATTGTTGAGTCAATTGATGAAAAAGGTATTAGTTTTAAATTTACATTAACACTTCGTCCAGAAGTAAAACTTGGTAAATATAAAGGTTTAGAAGTTAAGAAAGAAAAGGCAAAAGTATCTAAAGAAGAAATAGAAGAGTCAGTAAATAATATGCGTCAAAGATATGCTGAAGATGTAATTAAAGATGGCAAAATTTCTAATGGAGATATAGCCGTAATTAACTTTGAAGGATTTATTGATGGTAAGGCTTTTGAAGGTGGTAAAGGAGAAAATTATTCACTTAAAATTGGTAGTGGAACATTTATTCCTGGATTTGAAGAAGAGTTAATTGGCCTTTCTAAAGGTGACGAAAAAGATGTAGTAGTTACTTTCCCTAAAGATTATCATGCAGAAGATTTAAAGGGTAAAAAAGCTACATTTAAAGTAAAAGTCCTTGAAGTAAAAGAAGTAAGTATTCCAGAACTTGATGATGATTTCTTTGCTGATTTAGGTATGGAAGGCATTACTAATGAAGAACAGTTAAAAGCTCAAATTTCTGAAAATATTATGGCTCGTAAAGAAATGGAAAGTGAAAATAAATACTTTGATGATTTACTAGAAGCTGCTGCTAAAAATACCAAAGTAGATGTTCCAGAAGCTATGATTAATGATGAGCTTGATAGAATGCTTAAAGAATATGAACAAAATTTAAAAATGCAAGGTATAACTTTACAGCAGTTCTATCAATTTACTAATTCTAATGAAGATGCTTTAAAAGATCAAATGAGAGAAGAAGCTTTAAAAAGAGTAACTTATAGATTAATGCTTGAAGAAATTGCTAAAGAAGAAAAAATAGAAATAACTGATGAAGAAGCTAAAGAGGAAGTTAAGAAACTTTCAGAAAAATATCAAATGAAAGAAGATGAATTCTTAATGAATTTTGGGGGCTTAGATTTAGTTAAATATGATCTTAAAATGAGAAAAGCAATGGACGTATTAAAAGGATAATTAGAGTCCAAATGTGTTATATTATTAATACATATAATAATAGTGCTACTACGTAGCAATAAAAAAGCAGGTGAAGTCAGCCTTAAATGGCAGTTAAAAAAGATGATTAGAGAGCAAACTCTAATCTTTTTTGTGTAATAATTTGTCAATTAAAGTGATTTATCAAAAATATTACTTGTTTTTTTTTTTTTTAAGATATACTAATATTA
>ONJI01000014.1 GCA_900318075.1 uncultured Bacillota bacterium
ATTGATGGAAAAATAGTTAGAATTGGTGATAAAACACTTGCTTTAAAAGTCAAAAAAAAAGGTTATGACAAAGTAGTGAAAGAGGAAAGTCATGAATAAGTTAAAGATAAGTAATAAAGATATTTATTTAGAAAATAAAGACGATTGTTTATCTTTAATAGTAGAAGAAGCCAGCAAGCTTCTAGATGTACAAACTGTTAAGATAATAATTAATAGTGATACTGATATAGTAATTGAATGTGAAGAAATTGAAAATGTTAAATTTGATATATGTGTCAATGTATTAAAAGGTGTTAAAGCAAGTATTTATGAACTTAAAAAAAATGGCAAATATAAATTTCAATATAAGTATTATTTAGAAGATGATAGTTACTTAAATATTGAAAAAGTTATCAATGTACAAAAAATACATGAAATGACTGTCATAAATTTAAATGGTGAAAACGCTAAAATAGATTACAATTTAAAAACAGTTAGTAAAGATAAAGAAAAGTATAATTTTTTGGTTTATCATAATGCAAGAAAAACAGCCAGCAACATAAGAAATAGTGGGGTCAATATTTTAGACGGAAAAATAGAATTTAATGTTTCTTCTTTTGTGCCTAACGACATCAAAAAATGCGATGTTAATCAAAGCACGCGAATAATCAATATGACAGATAATACATGCACAATAAAACCAAATTTATTTATAGATGAAGAAGATGTTATCGCCAATCATAGTGCACTCATCGGAACATTTTCTTTCGATGAAATATTTTATTTAGAAAGTCGTGGCATCAATAAGAAAGAATCTGAGCGTCTGCTTACTAGAGGATTTCTTACAAAAGGTATTACATATCACGAGAAAGCTATAAAAGATATTGTAGATCAGTATTGGGGGTGAGATTATGAACAGAGAAGATTTTAACGTTTTAAATACCGGAGTTATTTATTTTGATAATGGAGCTACTACTTTAAAGCCATTTTTACTATCAGAAGCTATTAGTGATTATTATAATAATTATAGCTCTAATACTCATAGAGGTGATTACCAAATGAGCATTAAAGCAAGCTCTATGTATGAAAAATCTAGACACATAGTAGCTGAATTTATAAATGCGCCTAAAGATAGTCAGATAATTTTTACTAGTGGAACTACAGATTCCATTAATAAAATAGTATTTGGTTACTTTAGGAAAGCACTTGATGAGGGCGATGAAGTTTTACTTACTAAAAGTGAGCACGCTTCTAATCTTCTTCCATGGTTTGAACTAGCAGATGAGAAAGGTTTAAAAATTAATTATATAGATCTTAATGATAATCATGAAGTTACCATGGAAAACGTAATTAAAGCGATAACTCCAAAAACAAAAGTAATTTCGATCGCACATGTTTCTAATGTTGTAGGTGATATTAGACCGATAAAGGAAATTACTGAGTATGCTCATAAAAATAATATTCTAGTACTTGTAGACGGAGCCCAAAGCGTTCCACATTTAAAAGTAGATGTGATGGACTTAGATATAGACTTTTTAGCATTTTCCGCTCATAAAATGTGTGGCCCAACTGGTGTTGGAGTTATATATGGAAAAGAAAAATTATTAAATGACATTAACCCTATAGTGTTTGGCGGAGGAATGAATGCAGACTTTAGTACCGATGGAACTAGAGTTTATAAAAAAGTACCCGAGAGAATAGAAGCAGGAACACCTAATATAGCTGGAGTTATAGGTTTTGGATATATTATTAAGTATTTGATGAATATTGGTCTCGATAATATTCATAGATATGAAACTGAGCTTAAAGAATATGCCGTAAAAAGATTAAAGGAAATACCACAAATAAAGATATATAATGAGCAGAGTAAAGGTGGAATTATAACTATCAATTATGATGGCATTTTCCCGCAGGATTTATCTATTTATTTAGATAAATATAATATTTGTACAAGGGCAGGAAACCACTGCGCAAAAATACTAAAAGATGAGATAAATATAAAAAACACTCTAAGAATTAGCCTATATTTTTATAATTCTAAAGATGAAATTGATAGACTTATAGAGGCTTTGAAAAACCCTAATATAAAGGAAGAAATTATTTAAATTTCTTTTTTTATATAATAATATATTAGTGATAGAAAATATAGAAATAAATAAAAATAGGATTATCTGAAACAATACATTATTGTGAGATAAGGAAAGTAACAAATATATGTTCTGTAAAATTCATGTAAAGAAAAAGCAAATTTGTTGAAATTAGATTTATAAGTTTGTATAATTAAATTAAAAATAGGAGGAAAAATATGGATAATAATGAAAAAGATTTTAAAGACAGGATGGCAGATTTAGAAGCCCTAAAAGCTAGAATTTTATACAATACTGAAAATGAAAAATATTATGATGGACTTAATAAAAAAAATGTAGAAGATGATAAATTAGAAAAAAAACCTGATAAATATGATTGGAAGCCTAACTGGGTAAGACTTGAAATGCCCGGTAAAACAATTGTCGAAAAAATAGATGGAAGAGCCGTTATGGATAAAGTGCCTAATGGTTATGTTGATATTCCAGAAAACTTAATTGATGAAGTTATGAACGGCTTAATAGATCCTTTAAATTATACAAGACAGCAGCTAGAACAGCTAGCTATTGCTAAACATAATGGTGAACTAACAACTAATGATAGTAAAAATAGTGATTTATCTGAAAACGAAGAACAAAATAATTATAACAAACATAAATTATAATATGCGTTGTTTCTTATTTCATAATGAGGAAGTTAGCTAGTTTGACTAACTTTTTTCATTAAAGTAACTTGTTAATGCATATTATAAAGATAGATTATAAAGTAAATATAAAAATATTTGCAAGGACGTGATTACATGAAATACATAATAGATACTGATCCAGGTATTGATGATGCCATCGCCATAATGATGGCATATCTAAGTAAGCTGGACATTATAGGATTCACACTGGCTGAAGGTAATGCCAATCTAGAACAAATAGAAAACAATATTAAAACAATTGAAGATGTTTTAAAAAGTGATATAAAAATATACAAAAGTGAAAAGTCAAGACATACTAAATCAGATTATGCTCTTTATGTTCATGGCAAAGATGGACTTGGAGATGTAATGGCTGATAAAAGTCAACGCCAAACTGAAAAAATAAGCGCTGAAGACTTTATTATAAATGCGTCAAAACAATACGAAGATAACCTTACTATAATTTGTTTTGGACCACTTACAAATCTTGCAAACGCTATAAACAAAGATCCAGAAATTGCAAAAAGAATTACAAGAGTTGTAATAATGGGCTTATCTTATGATCCAAAAGCTAAAGAACCATATCATGAATTTAACCTAAAAGTAGATCCTCTATCTGCAGATATAGTTTTAAAATCAAATCTAAAAGAAATATTGATAATTACACATGAATGTGGAATATCAGCTTATATAGAAAAAGAATATATAGAATCTTTAAAACATTCAGATAATGAAGCATCACTATTTTTAAATAAAATTGCTAAAACTTATATAGATTTTAGTTATAGAAGTTATAAAGTTGATGGCTTAACTGCTCCAGATCCACTTACAATTGCCTCAATTATAAACCCCAAAATAATAACATTTACACCATGCAAAGTAAAAGTAGACGTAAAAGAAAAAGGCCTAAGTTATACACAGTTAGTAGATAGTAGTAATATTAAAATATCTACAGCTATAAATCTAAAAGAATTTCAAAAACTATTCAAAACTATATTTAAATAAGGAGGCAGTATGAACACATTCAAATTAAAATATAAAGATACATATATTGAAAACATTTTACCTTCATCAACGGTACATGAAATAAGTAAAAAAGTTCAAAAAGACTTTACATACCCAATTATAGGCGCAAAATATAACAATTTATTTATTGATTTAGATGAAGTAATAAAAGAAAATGGGACTATAGAATTTTTAGATAGAAGTTCCAAAGAAGGAAATTCAATATATGAAAGAACCTTAGAGTTTTTAATAATTGTATCAGCAAAAGAAGTCCTTAAAGATAAAACTGATATTCATATAAACTATTCGCTAGATAGCGGGATATATTGTGAAGTTGAAGGGCAAGCGATAACCAACAAAACAGTAAGCAACATTGAAAATAAAATGAAAGAAATCGTCTCAGATGATTTGCCAATAATAAAAAGTAAGGTTTTAAGGACAAACGCAATTAGACATTTCACCCAAACAGGCCAAATGGACAAAGTAAAAAATTTAAATTATACAAGTAATTCTACAGTTGATTTACACAAAATAAAAAACACATATGATTACTTTTTTGGACCACTTGCCGCAAGAACTAGCCAAATCGATCGATTTAAATTGACATATATAGATAAAAATATGTTTGTCGTAACTTATCCAAATATTAGAAAGCCTGAAGAAATACCAGATTATGTTGAACATAAAAACATAATAAAAAAATACGAAGAAGTTCAAAAATGGAGTAAAATAATAAATATAAAAATAGCTAGCGATTTAAATAGCTGGTATGCTGAAGGAAAATATCAAGATATTATAAGCCTATTTGAAACTCATTTTGAAAGTGAACTGTCAAAAGTGGCCGAAGACATATACAAGAAAAAAAATGATATAAAAATAATCTTAATCGCTGGGCCATCATCAAGCGGTAAAACAATCACCACCAAAAAACTTTCATTATACCTAAAAGCCAAAGGAATAAAAACTCATCAAATATCATTAGATGATTATCTAGTAGATAGATTACAAACCCCAAAAGATGAAAATGGTGACTATGATTATGATAATATTGGTGCCACTGATGTTGACTTATTTAATAGAAATCTTACAAGTATGTTAAAAGGAGAAAAGACCGAAATACCAAACCATGACTTTATAAATGGTAAGCTGAGATATAACGGCAACTACATAAAAATGGAAAAAGAAGATATTCTATTAATAGAGGGAACTCACGCTTTAAATGATATATTAACAAAAGAAATTGAAAGAAAAAACAAATACAAAATATTTATAACCCCATTAGTATATCTTAAAATAGATAATCATAATAGAATTAGAACAACTGATATAAGAAAACTAAGAAGAATAGTAAGAGATAGCCGCACGAGGAATACGACAGCTGAACAGACCCTAAAGATGTGGTCAAACGTCGACAGAGGGACATTTGAAAATATTTATCCCTATCAAGATGATGCCGACGCAGTAATAAATAGCTCATTAGGTTATGAAATAGGAGTATTGAGAACTTATGCCGAACCATTACTTTATGGTATAAGCCCAAATAGTAAAGTTTATCCAGAAGCCATAAGACTGATAAACTTATTGAGACAATTTATCCCAATTACAAGTGAAGGAGTGCCAAAAGATTCAATTATAAGAGAATTCATAGGGGAAGGAATATATTAAGAGAGGAATGATAATATGATTAATGTAGCAATTAACGGTTTTGGTAGAATTGGAAGGCTAGTATTTAGAATAATGGAAGAAGATTCAGATTTTAACATCGTTGCAATAAACGATCTAACAGATCCAGAACAACTCGCATACCTTTTAAAATATGATACCTCACACCGAAAATACCTAGAAAATGATATTACATTTGATGAAGAAAATATCATAGTTAAAGGGAAAAAAATTAGAGTATATAAAGAAATGGATCCTAACAATCTTCCATGGAAAGATTTAAAAATTGATGCCGTATACGAATGCACTGGAAAATTTACAGACAAAGAAAAAGCTAAAGCTCACATAGTTGCTGGTGCTAAAAAAGTTATTATATCAGCTCCAGCTAAAGGAGATTTAAAAACCATAGTTTATGGAGTTAATGAAAACATATTAGATGAAAATGATAATATTATAAGTGCAGCTTCTTGTACCACTAATTGTCTAGCTCCTGTAGTAAATATTTTAAATAGAGAATTTGGAATTAACAAAGGATATATGACAACAGTTCACGCCTATACAAACGATCAGTCAATATTAGATTTAGCCCATCCAAAAGGAGCTAAATCAAGAAGAGGAAGAGCTGCTGCTACTAATATAATTCCATCATCAACTGGAGCAGCTAGTGCCTTAGGTAAAGTAATACCAGAGTTAGATGGTAAGCTAGATGGTAGTGCACTAAGAGTACCAGTAACAACAGGTTCAGTAGTAGATTTAAGCCTAGAACTTTCCAAAAAAGTAACTAAAGAAGAAATAAACAACACCTTTAAAAAATATCAAAATGAAACAATAAACTACACTGAAGATCCAATTGTTTCAAGTGATGTTATAGGAGACACTCACGGAGCCGTAGTCGACGGACTTCTTACAGATGTATTAGAAACAGAAAATGGAGATTTAGTCAAAGTAGTAGCTTGGTACGATAATGAAATGGGATATAGTAGTCAGATGGTTAGAACTGTTAAATATTTATGTCAAAAATAAACTACCTAATTGGTAGTTTTTTCATGAAAAATAAAAATTGTCAGTGAGAAGTTCCATCTTTTATACTAAAAATAGCCTTGTTATTATAAGAAAAATAGTATAAAATGATATATAGGTGATAGATAATGAATAAGGGCTTTACACTTGTTGAATTACTAGCTGTCTTAGTAATTCTAGGAACTATTACTATAATTGCAGTTCCAAACGTTATCACAACAAACCAAAAGATGGCCGAAAATGACTATAATGAATTTAAAAATACTGTTGAAAACGCTGCTGAAATTTATATGGAAACGCATATAGATCAAAAGCCGGTAGCTGGAGAAACTAAACATATTAGCATTAAAACTTTGAAAGACGCTGGCTTTATAAACAGTAATCTAATAAATCCCCAGACAAAAAACATTATAAGCGATACTGACACTATTACAGTTAAAAATTCAAATGGTACAATAACATACACATATAATCCTTAGGAGGAATAACATGAAAAAGACTATCAAAGATTATAATTTAAAAGGTAAAAAGGTAATTATAAGATGCGATTTTAATGTTCCAATGGATAATGGGATAATAAAAGATGATAGTAGAATTCGAAAAAGCCTTAAAACAATCAGATATGCTAGAAAAAATGGAGCAAAAGTTATTTTACTATCACATCTAGGTAGAATAAAAACAGAAAAAGATAAAGAAAAATACACATTAAAACCAATTGCCGAATCACTTTCTAAACTCCTTAGAAAAAAAGTCATATTTATTGAAGAAACTAGAGGTCAAAAAGTAGAAGACGCAGTAAAAAATATGAAAGAAAAAGATATCATACTCCTTGAGAATACAAGATTTGAAGATTTAGACAAAGAAAGAGAAAGTAAAAACGATAAAAAGCTAGGAAAATATTGGGCAAAATTAGGTGATATATATATAAACGATGCATTTGGGACTATCCATAGAGCTCATGCTTCTAACTTAGGAATATCAAAAAACATAAAAAGTGGTATTGGATTTCTTGTGGAAAAAGAGATAAAAGAGTTAGAAAAACTAACAAAAAATCCCAAAAGACCTTATACCATTATTTTAGGAGGATCTAAAGTAAGTGATAAAATAGGTCTCATTAAAAATTTAACCAAAAAAGCCGATTACATATTAATTGGTGGTGGTATGGCATTTACATTTTTAAAAGCTGCTGGATTTAGTATTGGCTCATCACTATGCGAAAAAGACCAAATACCTTTCTGTAAAGAATTATTAGAAAAACATCAAGATAACATAATTCTTCCAATTGACATCATAACAGCTAGTGAAATAAAAGAAGGGACAAAGACTGAGGAGAGATTTATAAATGAGATACAGGAAGATGAAATCGGATTAGACATCGGACACAAAACTCTAGAAGTTTTCAAACAATATATTGATGATAGTAAAACTGTTTTTTGGAATGGACCTATGGGATATTTTGAAATTAAAGAGTTTTCTAAAGGCACAAAAGATTTATGCAAAATAATTTCCTCATCGAAAGCCTATAAAATTATTGGTGGTGGTGATACTGCTAGAGCTGTAATTGAAATGGGTTATGAAAAAAATATGGACCATATATCAACTGGCGGCGGAGCCAGCCTATCATTCTTAGAAGGAGCAAAGCTTAAAGCTTTAGACATAATAAATGAAAAATAACAAAAGGAATTTTATAATCGTCCTATGTCTTTCAATTATTATTTTATACCTAGCTTTTAAAGATGACTTTTCTAGTAAAGTTAAGTATCTATTTTCATTCGATATAAACTGGTTAATTTGCTCATTTGTATTAATGATCGCTTACTGGATATTAAAAGGAATAGTGCTTTATTACTGCACAAAAGACTTAAACGAAAAATACACTATAAAACAGGGAATTCATCTAATGATTACAACCCAATTTTTTAATGCTATAACACCATTTGCTACAGGTGGACAGCCATGGCAAATATATAGACTAAAAAAATCTGGCCTTTCATTAGGAGAAAGCACAACAGTAGTCATTGAAGACTTTATCGCTTATCAAATTGCCTTAGTTCTTTTAGGTATAATAGCTGTAATTTCCAATCATACTTTTAATATTCTTCCGCAAGATAGTGTTCTAAGACACTTAGTAACTATTGGATTTATAATAAATACACTTGTTATAATCGTCCTATTCTTAGTTGCATTTAGTAAAAATTGGAATAAAAAAATTATTGGTGGAACTATTAAAATTCTTTATAAAATAAAGATAGTTAAAGACCGTAAAAAAATGTTAGATAAATCAGAAAAGTTCATAGAAAATTTTCACAAAAGCGCAAGCACACTTCTTGAAAACAAACTTAATTATATAAGATTAATCACTTTAAACTTTATCGCTCTGTGTCTTTTATATTTAATTCCATTTACCTTAATGCAAGGACTTGACATATATGTAAATCCATTCATCATTGTCATAACTTCCGCATACGTTATGTTAATCGGTGGAGTCGTTCCAATTCCTGGAGGAACAGGTGGCTTGGAATATAGTTTTATGTCCTTTTTTAAAAATTTCATAATTGGTCCAAAACTATCAATAATTATAATAGTTTGGCGTATAGTTACATACTATTTTGGAATAATTATCGGTATTATAGCCATAAATATTCATAAGGAGGAAGGAAAATGAGAATAGGTATATTTACAGAAGCATATACACCATATATAAGTGGGTTAGTAACAAGTGAAGTAATGCTTAAGAAAGCTTTAGAGAAAAAAGGCCATGAAGTATATGTTGTAACAGCCAATTTGGAATCCTTTCACTACGAATATGATGAAGAAGAAAAAGTATTAAGAATACCAGGTATTCCAACAGGCATATATAATGCAAGACTTACTAGTATCTATCCAGTCCAAGCCTTAAATAAAATAAAAAGCTGGAACCTAGATGTAATTCATTCACAAACAGAATTTGCGATAGGTTCATTTGCTAGATTATTTGCTAAACAGTATAACATTCCAATTATTCACACTTATCATACCATGTATGAAGATTACGTACACTATATAACCAAAGGACATTTCAATAAGTCAAGTAAAAAACTAGTTGAGTATTTAACTAAATTTTACTGTGATAAGACTATTAGTGAACTTATTGTACCAACAAAAAAAGCTTATGATTTATTTAAAAAGAAATACAATGTTAAAAGAAATATTCATATAATTCCTACCGGAATTGAAGTAGATAGATTTTATAGAGAAAATGCTAATATAAAAAAGTTAGATGATTTAAAAAAGAAATATAATTTTAAAAAAAATGATTTTATCTTAGTTTTTGTTGGAAGAATAGCTGAGGAAAAAAACGTTCCATTTATCATTGATGTTATGGCTGACTTAATTAAGGCAAAAAATAATTTAAAACTATTGATAATCGGTGACGGACCAGATAGAGAAAAATACGAAAAATATTCAAAAGAAAAACATACTGAGAAAAATATAATATTCACAGGAAAAGTCCCTTGGGATGACATACCAATCTATTACTGCCTAGGTAATGCTTTCATTTCCGCATCCACTACCGAGACACAGGGACTTACAATTATTGAAGCCATGGCCGCATCACTTCCAGCCTTATGCATCGATGACGAAAGCTTCAATGGAACAGTTATAGACGATTTAAATGGATATTTATTTAAAGATAAAGAAGAGTGTAAAAAATATATTTTAAAAATTATGGAAGATAAAAAACTATGTAAAATCCTAAGTAGTGGTGCTAGAAATAGTGCAGATAAACATTCATCGAAATATTTTGCTGAAAAAGTTTTAGACGTTTACAAAATAGCAATTAAAAATAGAAAACCTAGCTATAAAGAAAAAATAGACAATTTTTTAAAAAAGGTGATTCCATGGAAAAGATGATAATTGTAAATCAAAAGATGTACTTAAATTCACTATCTGAAATAGAAAACTTTCAAAATATGACAGAAGATTTTAAAGATAAGCTTATCGTTTTTCCATCAAGCATTTATTTAAAAAAATACATAGACATGGATTTTATAACAGGTAGTCAAAATATATCAGCAGAAAAAGAAGGAGATTACACAGGAGAAATATCTGGCAAATCTTTAAAAAATTTAGGAGTAAAATACGTCATGATAGGCCATCATGAAATGCGAAAAAGATATAAAGAGGAAAACAACCTGATTCAAAGAAAAATAGATAGAGCCCTTGAAAATAATCTTAAAGCTATTTTGTGTATTGGTGAAACCATTGAAGAAAAAATTAATGGTAAAACTGAAGAAGTTATAAAAAGAGAACTAGAAAATTTAAATTTAAATGAAAATGTCTACGTGTCTTATGAACCAATTTGGGCCATAGGTACGCACATAACTCCAACTAAAGAAGAGATTGAAGCAGCCACAAAATATATAAAAAGTTTGAAAAAAGTAAAAGTTCTATATGGTGGAAGTGTAAGTGATGAAAACATTGAAATTTTAAATCAAATTCCAGATCTAGATGGATTTTTAATAGGAAGTTCGGCCTTACAAATTAGTAGTTTAAAAAAAATAATAGAAGTTGTTTTATAATAACTTCTTTTTTTAAAAATTATTCGACAAAATTAGCTATTTTTTACTCTAGCAAATACTGTAAAGATTTTGTATAATTTGAATAGTAAAGGAGAATAGAACATGAAAACAAATATTTTAATGATTGATGATAACAAAAATTTAATTAATATGGTGAAAGAATATTTTAAAGAAAATAACGATATAGATATAACATTAGAGGCATATGATGGTGAAGAAGGAATAGATAAACTAGAGGAGAATAAAAATAATATAGATTTAATAATTCTAGATCTTATAATGCCGAATAAAGATGGATTTTACGTATTAAACGAAATGAAAAAAAGAGGAATTGACAAAAAAGTTATCGTTGCAACCAGCTATAATGCACAAGAAGTAATCAGAGAAGTATCCGAGTATGGCGCAAGTTATTATGTTTTAAAGCCTTTTGATTTAAGTATTTTAGAAAAAAGAATATATGATATTGCCAACAAAAAAACAGAAAGTGAAAATATCGATTTTTATGCAAGTAATCTTCAAGTATCAATAACTAAAATGTTACATGAACTTGGAATTCCTTCACATATAAAAGGATATGGTTATATTAGAGAAGCTGTAAGTATCATATTTGAAAAACCTGAAATTATAGGCGGAATCACTAAAGAACTTTATCCAGAACTTGCATCTAAGTTTAACACCACAGTTTCCAGAGTAGAAAGAGCAATTCGCCATGCTATCGAAGTAAGCTGGAATAGAGGAAACCTAGACTTCATGGAAGAATTGTTCGGCTTTAGCGTCGATATCGATAAGGCTAAACCGACAAATTCAGAATTTATGGTGACAATTGCCGATAAGTTAAGATTAGACTTTCATAAGGTAAGCTAATCTTTTTTTATATAATTGGAAAGTAATATTTTTTTACAAAAATCTATTGATGAACAAATGTAAACGTGATATATTTGGCATATCAGAGGTTGGTATAAATGGTAATCTTTAGAGCTTATAAATTTAGAATCTATCCAAATAATAAACAAAAACAATTAATAAATAAAAGTTTTGGATGTTTTAGATTCATTTATAACTATTATTTAAGCAAGAAAAGGGATTATTATAAATTAAATAAGAATAACTTATCTTTAAAAGATATTAAACATGATTTAGTATTTTTAAGGATTATATACATTTTAAAGAAAGGTATAGGCAAGTTTAAGAATAAATTTTCAAGACTGAGGGTGGCGACTATCCAGGTATATAAACATGCCAATGAGTTTTACTATAAAACGAGTGATAGGAAAAAGAAAACGTAAGGTTTATAATGAAAATTTATTTTTTAGTTTAGTTCTAGAAAAAAATGTGTTAAAATTATAATAAGGTGAGAATATGAAAGAAAAAGGATTTACATTAGCAGAGATATTAGGAGTAATAGTGATAATAGGGCTAATATTATTATTAGTAGGTCCAGCAATAGTAAATAGAATAAGAGCAAGTAGAGAAAAAGTAGGAAAAACGACAGAAGAACTAGTA
>ONJI01000019.1 GCA_900318075.1 uncultured Bacillota bacterium
AAATTACCTATAAAATTAACTATAAAACAAACACAAATACGTACTATTAATGGAATTAAAAATGAAAGAATCGTCCATTTATTACTGCCAGTTTCTTTTTTAATTGTTAAAATAGTTGTCATACAAGGAAAATGTAATATTGAAAAAAGCATCACACATATAGAAGTTAAAGTAGTCCATCCATTATTTATAAATAAAGTTTTAAGTTCATTTAAATTACTAATATCCGTTATATAGCCTAATGACATATAGCCCATAATCATAATTGGAATAACAATTTCATTAGCTGGAAAACCTAAAAGAAATGCCATTAAAATAACCCCATCCATACCAATTAAATTACCAAAAGGATTTAAAAAATTAGTGCATATTTGAAGTATTGAATTATCCCCTATATATATGTTAGCAAACATCCAAATAATAAGGCCAGCTGGCGCTGATACCATTACCGCTCTTTTTAAAACAAATAAACTCCTATCAAAAACTGATCTAATAATTACTTTTAATATTTGCGGTCTTCTATATGGCGGAAGCTCTAAAGTAAAAGATGAAGGCTCCCCTTTTAAAATTGTTTTAGATAAAATTTTAGAAACTATAAAAGTTATTATTATGCCGAAAATAATAAATAAAGTTAAAATCAAAGACCCAAATAAAGTACTTGTAATTAAAAACATTGAAATTAGTGATATTAGTAATGGAAATCTACCATTACAAGGTACAAAAGCATTAGTTAAAATAGCAATTAACCGTTCTCTAGGAGAATCTATTATTCTAGCTCCTGTTACCCCTACAGCATTACATCCAAAGCCTTCAATCATAGTAAGCGCCTGCTTACCACATGAATTACATTTTTTAAAAGTATTATCCATATTAAAAGCAATACGTGGTAAATAACCCAAATCTTCAAGCAAAGTAAAAAGTGGGAAAAAAATCATCATTGGTGGAAGCATAACAGCAACTACCCAGGCAAGTACCCTATATACCCCATAAACTAAAGCATTAATTACTATTTTAGGTAAATGGATATATGTTAAAGCTTTAAGTAACACTTTTTCAAACTTAAAAAATAAATTATATAAAAATTCAGATGGATAATTAGCCCCAACTATTGTAATCCATAAAACTAAAAACAAAAGTAAAATCATAATGATAGTTCCTGTAAATTTATTAGTTAAATACTTATCTATAATTCTATCTTTTTTGTCATAATCCTTTTTATTATAAGTCACAACTTCACGCGCAATTTTTTCGCATTCCAAAGATATAGATTCAGTAACTAATGTTTCTATATCACTTGCTGTAAAACCTTTTTTATAAAGACTACTTTTAACTTCATAAACTATATCTTTTATTTCTAAATTTCTAGCCAAATTAGTCCCATATTTAAAATCAAAAGAATTTAAAAAACTAATATTTTCTAAAAGCAAATTAAATGTAACTATATCTTTATCTATTTTTGTATTTGGAATTACCTTATATAATTTTTCTTTCTCTTCATTAAAAAAATCATAATTTATTTTAAAACATTTGCCTTTATTATAAATAACCTTTTCTAATGAATCTAATATTTCATCTATTCCTTTTTTACTTCTAGCAACAGACGGAATAACTGGGACCCCTAATAATTCACTAAGTTTTGAAAAATCAATATCAATTTTTTTCTTTTTGGCTTCATCAACTAAATTAACCACTACTACTACTTTACTAGTGACTTCTAAAACCTGCAGTACTAAATTTAAATTACGTTCTAATGCCGTTGCATCACAAACTATTACTAAAGCATCATAATCACCAAAATATACAAAATCTCTTGTAACTTCTTCCTCTTTAGAATGCGCAGTAAGTGAATAAGTGCCAGGTAAATCTTCAAATTTATACTTTATTCCATTATAAATCTTAAATCCAGTTGCTTTTTCTATAGTTTTTCCAGGCCAGTTACCAGTGTGTTGATGCATTCCAGTTAAAGCATTAAATATAGTGCTTTTACCTACATTAGGATTACCTATTAAACCAGCCTTCATAAATCTACCTCGATATCTTTAGTATCTTCATTTCTTGTGCCAATTACCGTTCCTTTTATTTTATATGCCGTCATACTACTACTTTTAAGTAAAGGTGTCACTTTTACGCCCTTAGTAAAACCAATATCCATAAGACGCCTTTTGATATTCTCATTTGCTATAACATCCTTAATTATCCCAGCATTTCCAATTTTCAAATCATTTAATTTCATAATATCAACATACTTTCTATAGCTATTATATGAAATTAAAATTATAATGTTATAAAGTTTTTAGTTTATAAGTAGTAGTAAATATTCGATTATCAGAGCAGTATTCTAATACGTATTTATCTTCTTTTCTGCATATAACAATACCAACACTTTTATCATGAAAAATTTTCTTTATGTTTTTATCTACATAGTTCATATATTTTTTAACTTGTCCAATGTATTCAGCTTTCATCACATTTACTTTTATTTCTATAATGACATAGCAGTTAAACTCAACATTAAATAAAAGAAAATCTATATAGTGATAATTACTACCTATTTTAATCTTTACTTCATGACCATAATATAGAAATCCTTGACCTAACTCTTTTAGAAAATTATCCATGTCTTCCAAAATAAACTGATGTAATGTATACTCACTTATATTATCATTTACTTTATTTTTAGTTTTAATTATTATTGGATTTTTAATTAAAGTATTTACTTTAGGTTCTTCTAG
>ONJI01000007.1 GCA_900318075.1 uncultured Bacillota bacterium
GCGGTTCTTTTATTTTATATAATCTTATTACGAAAGCCTATTGTTTAGTACCTAGTTTTGAAATACTGTGAAACACAAGAAAAAGCATATATTTTCCCTCTTATATGCTTCTTTAATATATTTTATTTGTTTATGAACATAATAATTTCTTATATAAAGATATTTTTTAATTATCAAATAAACTTCTATATTCACTTAATATTGTTTTTTCATAATTATCTAGCTGATTTTCGTCTTTAGAAACTCTTTTAACTAAATCTATTGGAAAGCCATAATCAATCATATTCTCACTTTTATCATCCACAGTTTTGTTCTCTAATGACGTTGAAATATCAACCATTTCAAAGTCAAAGTTAAAATTCATATCATTTTTATTACAAAACAATTTGAATATTGAAACATAAAATCCTATATAAAATGGAATTCTATATTCAATTATGTTAGCTATGAATTTAAATGCACCATTATATAATTTAGTATCATCTATTACTCCATTAGTTAGATAATCGGATATCCAGGTACAATTATGTAGTCTTAATATGGTTTTTAGTTGTTCTTTTTTTAATCCAACTAAATTATATTCTATATTACTAATTTTTTGGTTAATATATTTTTTTCTATTTTTTAATATATTTTTTATATCGCCAGATGAATGAATTGCATAGAAATCTCCCCAAATAAATTCATTGTTATAATTATATGCTGGAATATCTCCAAAATCACATGTTATTTTTATATCCGCTAATCTAAGTTGATCAAATATATATTTAATAGATTCTACAACATTTTTTCTGTCATCAGACATTAAGTTTTTAATATTTAAATATATAGTTTCATAATCAAGTTTTTCTTCCATAAAAAATTTATAGAGTTTTAATTTATCTTTTTTTGAAATCGATAATGCTATTTTTAAATCTAAATCATTTAGTCCGAAATACTCTTGGTTTTTTAATACAATATTCCTGCGTTCCCTTTCATGCTCATTCATTATATTATCATCAATAATATCAAGATCATAATCAGTTCTATTTTCATCATATCCATATATTCTATAATTTGAATTTTTTATGGTAACTCCTACCTCAGAAGACTCCTTTAAAATATCATATGTTTCATCATTTGCAACATATATATTTCCTATACTATATACTCCAAATCTTCCAGCTCTACCACTTAAGTTTAATAAATCCAATGTAGTTAACTTTCTATTACCAGCCACTCTATTAGTAATTATTATATTTTTTGCCGAACTATTTACTCCTTCAGCAAATGCAGTAGTAACTATCAGTACTTTTAAAATACCATTATTAAATAGATTTACAATTTCACGCTTTATATATCTTGGTATCGGAGAAACATAGATGCCTATTCCTCTCTTTAAAGCATCTATCACATACCATTTACTATCATCAAATAGATATTTATCCTCCAAATGTTTAATAAACTCATCATATCTTTCTTCCATAGCGCCATCACATTGAAAATCAGAAGAAATATCGTTTATAATTTCAATTGCTTCGCTTGGATATCTTACATATATAATCGTATTTTCATTCAAAAAAGGTAGTACTTTTAGTGCCTTTTTGATACCTGAAACATCTTTTTTATATACTATTTCTGTTGTTCCAAATGTTTGACATAATTTTTTTCCGTTAGAAATATCATAAATATTTTTTTGAACATAATTAATATTTCTATCTATAACCTTTATATTATATTTTTTTAAAAATCTTTCCATTGATTCATCTTTTGAATAAGTATAAGGAGATAAAAAAATACTTTTTTCATCATTTTCCGCAATGATTTCCATAACTCTTCTATATTTGCTAGATCTAGTATTTAAGACATCAAATATATTATCTTGCTCCTCATCCTCAATTTTATATGATTCATCCATAATAAACAAATCAATTTTTTTATCAAAATCTTCAAATAACAATAAAAATTTTTCAGGTGTTAATATCCATATATTGTTGCTACCTTTTTTCTTTGGCGTTGTTGTAATATTATACTTAACATCGCATTTTTTATTTATTTTTAAAAACTTTATATATAATTCTTCTACTAGGGAATTTGTAGGTACAATAAAGATAATATTATGCAACTTTAAATAATTCATATAAATATATTCAATTATTAAACTTGTCTTACCAAATGATGTTGGTGCGGAAATAAACATCTTTTTATTTAATTCAATTTCATTTAACAAAGAAAGTTGGCCAGCATTATAATACTTATTTGAATTTAACTTCGACTTATACATATCATGTCTTAATATTTCAGAGAGATTAAACTTAAAATCTTCTAAGTTTCGATTTTTTTCAAAGTACATAGCATATCCATACAACTCACATATTCTCATTATATACAATGCCAAGTCTATATTATCCTTAAAAAAAATCTTATTTTCAATTATTTCACATAGTATCTTTATTAACTCTTGCTTATTATCTTCAACAGATAATAAATTAATCTTTTTTAATATAAGTTCTCTATCTAATTCCATGTATACATACTCCTTTTAACTTCGGGACTACTATTTTTTGTTGGAATAAAAATTATTTCCATAGAATAATTGTCTACACCAATATCTATTATTTGTTTGTTAAAAGCATCTACTATATTTTTATAATATTGTTGTCTTTCTTTTGGAGTATACGCACTATCAGAATAAATTGCAAAAAAGTCAAATCTAATTTTTACTCTATATTTATTTAAAATATCAATAGCTGTAATGTTATCTGAGGCATTAAGAATGTCGTGATTAATTTTTTCATACATACTAATTATTTTTTTATTATCTTCATTATTTGAAAAAATGGAATGTGGTTTGTCAGCTACAAAATTTAAATACCTATTTATATATTCTTTAGTTACATGACTTTTTTCTTTTGCAGTACCTAATATATCACCAATTAAAGAATCTGAAGCTCTTTTAATATCAGTATAAAATTTACATTCAGATAATATTAATGTTAGTCCATCATTTTCCCATATAGCTCCAATGGTGTCACTTCCCTTAATATTTCTGCTGTTAAAGGAATTTTTTGTTGAATAAGTTAATAAAATATTTTCTTTTTTAACAATATTCAAATAAAACTCATCAAACAATTCTCCATATATTCCTAAGGTAATTGGATCAGATGTAATAATCAAACTTTCTTCTTTCCATATTTTTTTACCATTAATATATAGTGCCTCTGATATTTTGTCTTCATCATGTTCATCTTTAAGATTATCGAAATTAGAAAATGTATCATAATTTCTTACATATAAAAATAGGTACTCTTGAAATAACTTTTTATAATTATTTAATTCTTTTTCATTTGTTGTATCTAAAAAATACATTTTGCAAAAATCATTATTTTCAAGTTTCTGTTCTCCATAGAAAACTAATGGTGCACAGTGTTTTTCATAGTATTCCCTTAATCTAGCAAATACTTCATAATTATTATCCATCTATAAAACCACTTCCAATGAAAAAAGATATCATAATTTTAACGATATCTGTTTTAATATAATTGTATCACATATATCACAATTTTTAAATTTTGTTCTGAATTATAATTTAATATTAAAAATCTTAATTTAACTTACTTCAATTATAAGAAATTAGAATAATTTTACTACTTTAATTTTCAAGTAATCACTTTTGTTGCTTATAGATATGGCCAAAAAATATAATTATGAAACTTTATAGTAAATACATTACTTTTTGCATTATTTCTTTAATATATTCTAAAAAATGATATAATAATATTTAATTATTTATTATGATTGAAAAGTGTTGATATTATGATATTAGAGGAATACTTAGAAAAGTATAATAAAGAAATGAATCCAAAAGAGATTTCTGATATTAGTGATTCTACAATAAGAGAAATTAAAAGCAAATATTGGAACAAAAAACATAAAGCATTTCTAAATGAGGAAGAAATAAAGGATAGTGATTTAGGAAATGAATTTGATAAGCTAAGTGAAATGGAAAAAAATAGAACTAAAAGATTACTATAATGAATATAAACAAAAATACACAAATCCAAAACATACAATTATAGAACAAGAAGTCGAAATGATGGAAAGTATGACAGAAGGACAATTAGCTGAGTACTTAGCCGAAAACTTTAGTGACTATTAAAAAAGTTAGGAAAAATCCTAACTTTTATTTTATATTATTAAGCACCTTACAAGAGTAAAATTTTATAATAAAGTTATTTTAATATGTTCAGCTAATTGTTCATTAGTACAATACACATAGCATCCTTTCATTCCTCTTGTCATTAAAGTTCTATATGTATTTTTAATAATTTTCTCTGCTATCTTTTGAGCAACTTCTTCTCCTCGTTCATTAGCAATCTTCTTTATTCCTTTTAAAGAGTTATCTGTTGATGCCCTTTTTGTGTAATCTGTAACGATATGACCATCTTCATATCTCATATCATCACCAATTATTACGCCTACATAGTCAAACTCTAATCCTTGACATGTATGAATACATCCTATTTCATTGATTGAATTTTTATCTATTGCCCATGTTGATGAATTAC
>ONJI01000030.1 GCA_900318075.1 uncultured Bacillota bacterium
AAAAAATGATGGTGAAGTTGTTAAAGCAGTAATGAAAGATGAACTTGAAATAATAGAAGTACCTAACACCAAAAAGAATGAAAAGTACGAAGTAGTAATAGGTGGAATAATTATTTTAATTATCGGAATAGGAGTTGTTTTATTTGCTACTAAAAAAATTAAATAAGAAGCTGGTTATTATAATCGGCTTCTTATTTGCTCTTATAGGAGCTACTATTATTTACTATTACTGTTCATCTAAAATAATAGAGAAAAAAATAGAAGAAAAATCAATAGAAAAATTTTATTCCAATAATACAAAAACTGGAAGAAATGAGAATACTACTGATAATAAAGTAGAACATAATATCATTAACTATATTGGAATTATCAGAATACCTAAAATTAATTTGGAAA
This sequence comes from uncultured Bacillota bacterium, assembly GCA_900318075.1. GTDB lineage: Bacteria > Bacillota_I > Bacilli_A > RF39 > UBA660 > Coprosoma. Next base: position 397 of record ONJI01000030.1, read on the forward strand.
AAGGATTTACATCGAAAGACGATAAAAATAATGATGTAGAAAAAGGAATTAAGATATTAGAAGAATCTGATTATCCAAACAAAGATAAAGGTAATGTCTTGCTTGCATCACATTCAGGAACATCTAGTATTTCACATTTTAAGAATCTTTATAAGATTTCAAATAATGATGAGGTTCAGATAATTTATAATGGTAATACTTACAGTTATAGAGTTTCAGAAAAATACAAAATAGATAAAACAGGTTATGCTAATATCAAAAGAGATTATTCAAAAAGCACTCTTACACTAATAACTTGTGAGGGTGATGATAAGCAAATAATTGTAATATGTGAACTTAATAATATTACATGATGGAGGTGATAAATTGAAAGATAGTGATTTTAATAATAGAGCGAGCTTATTAAAGAAAATAATTGAAGCTGGTTACAATACAAGAGAGAAAATAATAAAAATGAATATGAATGATGTTGATAAACTTAAAGGTTTAACAATTAAAGACTTTCATTTAATAAATGAACTTATTCCAATGGTTAAAGAGAAAAGACTATTGGATTTTTTTACTAAAAATTAGAGGAAGGTAGATTATGCCATTTAAAAAAAGAATTCCACCAATTAAGGTAGAAGTTAAAAATGAAGAATTTAATAAATTAATAGAAATTATAAATAATACGAGTGAAAACGCATCACAAAATTCAGAAAAGTTAAAAGATAAGTTGTTAAAATATAGTATACCAACAGATAATGGTTCTGTAATTATTAGATTATTTCCTTATGAAGCAGAGGCCATGATAGGTATATTATTTTCATTTTCAAATGAAATTGATATAAAAGATAATTATTATGAAATATTGTTAAAAAGTAGAAAAATAAAAAAAGAAAGGGGAGATGAATAATGCTTAATCAGATTGTTTTAGTTGGAAGACTTGTTACAGAACCAGAACTTAATAAAACTGAAAATGAAAAGGAAACAGCAAGATTAGTGTTAGCAGTTCCAAGAAGTTATAAAAATAAAGATGGAGAATATGAAACCGATTTTATACCTTGTAGAACTTGGGGCCCAATCGCACAAAATACAGTAGAATACTGTAAAAAAGGAGATTTAATTGGAATTCGTGGAAGGATTGAAACTCGTAATTTTGAAGTGGAAGATGGAAAAAAATATATAACAGAAGTCGTTGCTGAAAAAGTTACATTTTTATCTACTAAGAAAAAAGAAGAGCCACAGGAATCTAGATAAATTTCATATTATTTAAAAAATGAAAGGTATAGTGTTATGGTAAAGATAGAAATAGAAAAAATAAAATCAAAAGCTATTAAAAAATTATCAGATGAATATTTGGAATTTTACAATAGTTTAAAAAGTAAAAGTAAATCTGAAATAATGATAAAAGCTTATGAACTTGTTTGCAAGAACGAAATAAAAGAATTATATATGTATGATGATAATAAATTATCTGATTATAAAGCAATATTAAAAATGGATAAACCTTTAGATGAATTATATAAAGTTTGGTTATCATTTGATGAAACTATTTATATGGTTATGAAAGAAAACTTTCATGTATATATGTCAAGGCAAGCTAGAGCTAATGATATACAGGAGAGATAATATGCCATATTACGATAGTGAAACAATTAATAAGGTTAAGAAGATAGATGCATTAACATATCTAATGAACTATGAACCTGAAAACGTTGTTCAGATAAGTAGAGGAACTTTTTCTACAAAAGAACATGATAGTTTAAAGTTAAGTAATGGTCTTTGGTATTGGTTTTCAAAAAGTATTGGAGGTAAAAATGCACTCGATTATTTAATGATTGTCAAAGAAAAATCTTTTTTAGAGGCTGTAGGAATTTTACTCAAAAAGGAAATTGAAATAACAAATAATACAAGTGATAATTACCATAAACCCTCTGGGGAACTGGTTATACCAATCCCATATAAAAATAATAATAGAGCTATAAAATATTTATTAAATAGAGGTATAGATTTAGATATTATTAGAGAATGTATATCTAAAAATTACATCTATGAAGATGAAAATCATAATGTAGTTTTTGTGGGTTATAACAGTAGTGGTAAAATGAAATATTGTTTTTTAAGAGGAACATATTCTAAAAGATTTATGAAAGAATCTTATGGTTCTGATAAAGCATTTTCATTTAGATTGGAATCAGAAAATAGAAGTGATACTGTTCATTTATTTGAAAGTGTGATTGATTTATTATCTTATGCTACTCTTAATAAAGATACTTATTATAATGATAATTTATTATCTCTTGCAGGTGTTTATAGACCTGCTAAAAATTCGAGTGAAAGTAAGCTTCCTATGGTACTTAGATTGTACTTTTATCTTCATCCAGAAATAAAAAAAGTATGTTTCCATTTAGATAATGATAAAGTAGGAAGAGAAGCTACATTTGCTCTTATGAATTTATTAAAAAGTAAGTATATAGTCATTGATGAACCACCTAAAATAGGTAAAGACTTCAATGACTTTTTACTTTATAGAAAGCAAAATTATTTTAAAAAAAAGACTGAAAAAGAGAGGTGAAATTATGAAAAAATATATAGTAGATTTACAAAATATGACTACTGGATCTTATGAAATAGATGCAAATAATGAAGAAGAAGCAATGGAAATTGCAGTTAATTTATTTATGAATGATGATCAAGATTTTATTATTGGAGTAGAAAAAATAAATAATTTTTCAGACCGAAAAAAGAGCAAGAAAATGCGTGCAAAGAAGAAAAAATACTACTCTGATAATGCTATCTATGATGTATAGCCAGCACTGAATTTGTATATACAAATTCTTATTTTATGGGGCGAGCCCCAATCCCCAAGTTTGAATGAAAGGAGGAAGAGTTCATGAACGAGATAATATTATTTTTATTTGGACTTGTTACAGGAGGATTTATTGGAATTATGGTAATGTGCATGCTTCAAATAAAAAGAATAAATGATTATGAGAATCTACTTATTGGAAAAGATAATGAGAGTGATGTAGAATGCCCAGAAAAGAAGTAACATTTATTTTGAGGATGACTTATGATGAGAAAGAAAAGTTAATTAAATATGCAAACGAAGCTGGCTTTACTATGTCAGAATATATTAGAAGTTTAATTAAAGGTTTAGAACCTAGAGAGAGACCTCCTAAAGAGTTTTATGATACTGTTAAAGAGCTTAGAAGAATTGGTGTTAATCTAAATCAACTTGCAAAAGACGTTAATACTTACGGATATGTTTCTTCTAGTGATTATAAAAAAATGTATGATGAGGTGAGTAATCTTATTTTAGATTTAAAGAAAAAATATCTCTATCCGAAAAAGATAGAATAAATCTGTTGACTTTAAATTACTATGACTATATAATTTATGGTGTTGTAAGAAAGAGGTAGTAAGCAGTATGGATAATAAAATTGTAAATGAGTTAATCTTACAAATATATGACACTAATATAGGTGATAAGACAACGCTATCTGAACTTATCAGTAAGACACACTATAAAGTACTTATGAAAGATATGCCTAAGATATTTTCTATGTTTTTAGATGAATGTAATAATAAGGGAATTAAAATAGATTCTTATGATAATAGTGAATCTAAATTGAATTATACGAGTTCCTTTAAAAGAATTTAGTTTTATGCACTCTTAAACGAGTGTTTTTTTGTTAGAAAGGATTTGATAAAATGGATAAAAGATTAAAAAATAAAGTTAAACTAATTGGAAATTTATATAGTATGCCCACACAGGAGATAATTAATGGAAAAAGTGCTTATAAGATTACTATAGATACTAAAGGACTTGTAGATTGTTACTTATACTCTGATGAGAAAGAATTTAGTAAATGTGATATAGGTACAAGAATAATTATACAAGGGCATTTAGAAAGTAATGAAGGAAATCCTATTGTTATTATTGATTTATATAGAGTAATTAAATTAGAATCAGGTAATTAAATTGGCTGTTTGTCAGATTTGGAAGGTTAATAATTTAAAAAGAGTAATTAACTATACTACTAATGTTGAAAAAACGTCTAAAGATGATGCAGGTTATAAGGAAGTTCATAATGTTAAAGATTATAATGATTTAGATTTTGATACTGAGGAACAATGCTTTGTTTCAGGAATAAACTGCTCGCCTAAAACTGCATATGATGAGATGATGATTACTAAGAGTCAGTTTAATAAGAAAAATGGAATTCAAGGGTTTCATGCATTTCAATCATTTAAAGAGGGAGAAGTAACTCCAGAGACTGCTCATGAGATAGGAGTTAAACTTGCAAATGAAATGTGGGGTGATAGGTTTGAAGTAGTAGTTTCTACCCATTTAAACACGGATCATATTCATAATCATTTTGTAATTAATTCTGTTTCATACAGAGATGGAAAAAAGTATTATGATAATAGAATTAACTATGCCAATATGAGAAAAATATCTGACAGTTTATGTGAAGAGTATGGACTTAGTGTTATTAAAGAAAAGCCAACTCGAAGACATATAGATTATAGTAATTATTTTCTAAGTGGTATGAAGAAGATAAATTATTATACTATTGCCAAAGCAGATTTAGATAGAGCTATTAATGAAGCTTATAATTATGAAGATTTTGAAAAGCTTATGAGAGCGATGGATTATACTTTAACTTATCGTGCTGGAAAACTAAGTATTCGAAAAAAAGGTTATAAAAGAAACATTAGAGTTGAAAGATTTTTTGGGGATGAATACTCTTATGACAATCTAAAAGAAAAAATAAAAAATACTTATTCACCTAAAGAACCTTTTATAGAGGTATATGCTAGAGATAATAATAAAGTACATTCTAAGGATTATAAGAACCATAAAGGTATAGTTAGATTATTTTTATATTATTGTTATTTGCTTGGCGTTTTTCCATCTAAAGAGAGAAGAAGAAGACTCACACCAGAGATGAGATTAGAAGTATATAAGATGGAAAGATTATCTGAAGAAACTAGACTGCTTGTCAGAGAGAATATTGAAACTGATGAGCAGTTTTTTAGTTTCAAAGAAAAAATAAATAACGAATATGAAAATTATAAAAAGAAAAAATCTTCACTCTGGTATGAACATAAAAAAGCAAAGAAAAGTGAAGATAAGATGAAAGTCTTTGATGAAATAAAAGATATAGGTGAGGTAATGAAAAAACTAAAGAAGGAGGTGGATTTATGTGAAGACATAGAACTTAGAAAAGATATAATAAAAGAAAATATTAGAAAACAAGAAGAAAGGGGAGATATAAATAATGAACTCATCAAGTGATGCTGCTGAAAGTATTGTAAGGATGTCACTAGAGGGCTATGAATATGCTTTAAAAATTGTTGGACCTGCTGCTAAAGAAATTGCAGCTTTTTTATATGCCGCACTCAAAGATAAAAAGAGAGTTGCTGGTTCTACTAATTTAAGGAATATGATTAAGTCTGGTAGTGAACTTAAGATATTTTCTGTAAGAGAAAAGGATTTAAAGAAATTCCAAAAGGAAGCTAAAAGATATGGTGTACTTTACAGCGTACTAAAAAAGAAAAATCAGACATCTAAAGATGGAATAGTCGATATTATGGTTAAAAGTGAAGATGCTCTTAAAATAAACCGTATTGTCGATAGATTTAACTTAACTACACATGATAGAGCTGAAGTACTAAATGAAATTGCTAAAACCAAGAAAGAAAAAGAAAAGGGTGTTAAAGAAAAATCGGCTGCTGATAAAATAGCTGATGATAAACAAGATAAGCCAATAAACAAGGAGGCGAAATCAGTAAACCCCCATTTGGCAAAGACAGGAAAAGGCCCTCTGTCCGAGCCGAACTTAGAAAGAGTAAATACTTCTCATAAGGGCAAAAAGAAACCTTCTGTAAAGAAAGAACTAAATGATATTAAGAAAGAGTTAAATAAGAAGGAAAAATCTCAAAATCAATCTATTAATAGGAATAATTCAAAACCTAAAAGAAGAAGGAAGAAAGTTAAGGTAAGATGAAAAAGAGAATAAATATTTTGGAAGTTACAGATAGTGAGCATAGTCTTATTATTAATTCACTTAGAGAACTTAGAAAAAAGATTCTAAATGAAGATAAGGATGCAGATGTAGATTTTATTGATGATTTACTAATTAAATTATTAGACCCCGTAGTTAAAGTTAGAAAATTTGGTAGATATATCGAGGAAGAAAGATAGTGAAACAAGGTAGGGAAGAATCCTATATTATTTATATATTTGGATTTATAGTTGTTATTTGGCTTTCCCTTCTTATTTCACCATATATAGATAAAGGACTATTTGAAATAATAGAAGCTTTTCCTAAAGTTATGGAAAGGCCTTTTAATATTGTTTTAAATGCTAGTTCCTTTAAGACAGTGATAGTTTTTAGTTTTATTTATATTCTTTGTATATTACTATACGTTTCTACAAAAAAGAATTATAGAAAAGGGGAAGAACATGGCTCGGCTAGATGGGGTAATAAATTTAAAATCAATAAGAAATATATTCAAAGTCCTAAAGAAGATAATAAGCTCTTAACTCAAAATGTTTGTTTAGGATTAGATGGTAAGAAGCATAGAAGAAATTTAAATACTTTAATTATTGGTGGAAGTGGTGCAGGTAAAACTAGATTTTATGCTAAACCTAATATCATGCAATGTAATACATCTTTTGTTGTATTAGATCCAAAAGGTGAGATTGTAAAGGCACTCGGTTATTTAATGGAACAAAAAGGTTATAAAGTTAAAGTATTAGACTTAATAAATATGGAGAAAAGTCACTGCTATAATCCTTTTGTTTATATACAGTCTGATAACGATGTACAAAGACTTGTAACTAATTTATTTAAGGCGACAACACCTAAAGGAAGTCAGGCGCAAGATCCTTTTTGGGATACTGCTGCTTCTATGCTTTTACTTGCTTTAATATTTTATCTTAAATATGAAGCACCAGAAGACGAACAGAATTTTCCTATGGTAATGGAGATGATTAGAGCAGGTGACATTAGAGAAGATGATGAGATGTATGAAAGTCCACTTGATATTTTATTTAGTAAGTTAGAGCGAAGAAATCCTGAACATATTGCAGTTAAGTATTATAGGAATTACCGTAGTGGTTCTGCTAAAACATTAAAATCTATTCAAATTACTTTAGTTTCTAGGTTAGAAAAGTTTAATTTAGAAAGTTTATCTAGTTTAGTTCAGACTGATGAATTAGAACTTCAAAACCTTGCTGAAGAAAAGACTATTCTTTTTGCATTAATACCAGATAACGATACATCATTTAATTTTTTAGTAAGTATTTTATATACACAATTATTTCAGCAACTTTTTTATGTGGCAGACCATAAATATGGTGGTAGTTTAAAAATACCTGTTCATTTTGTGATGGATGAGTTTGCTAATGTTTCACTTCCAGATGATTTTGATAAGATTTTATCTGTAATGAGATCAAGGGGTGTATTTGTTTCTATTATTTTACAGAACCTTGCACAGCTTAAAGCATTATTTGAAAAGTCATGGGAATCTATTGTTGGAAACTGTGATGAACTTTTATATTTAGGTGGTAATGAACAGTCTACTCACAAATACGTTAGTGAACTTATTGGTAAAGAGAGTATAGATACTAATACTTATGGAAAATCATCAGGTAGAAATGGAAATTATTCTACTAACTATCAGACGACTGGTAGAGAGCTTATGACACCTGATGAAGTAAGACTTTTAGATAATAGATACTCTATTTTATTCATAAGAGGAGAAAGACCGATTATTGATTTTAAGTACGATATTTTAAAACATCCTAATATAAAGTTAACGGAAGATGGTGGAGCAAAACCTTATAATCATGGTGAGGTTAAAAATGTAATTGCAACAATATCTTTGGTTACTGATTTAGAAAATATAGAGTTTGATAATTTCGATAATATATTAGACGAATATGAAATTATTGATTCAAACGAAATAGAAGAATATTTAAAGGAAAGGAAGATGTAGATGAAAGAAAAATTATTAAAGATTTATTATTCTACTGTAATAACTATTTTTTCTGGACTAACTTTAGTTATGCCAGTTAGAGCTGCAGAAGACCCACTAGCAGTTATTAATAATTTATCTGATTTCACATTTAGCATTCTTAAAGGGGTTGGAGGAATACTTACAGCGTTTGGAATTGTACAGTTTGGTATGTCATTTAAAAGCCACGATCCATCTCAAAGAGCTAATAGTGTGATGACAGTAGTAGGTGGACTTATAATTGCATTTTCTAAAGAAATACTAGGCAAGATTATGGGATAAGAGGTGATTTATTTTGAGTGATAACTGGATTGTAGGAAACTTAAATCATGCTCTAGAAACTTGGAATTCTAAACTAGCAGAGATATGGAGTTTAATTACTGAAACACCTCAGCATTTTAGAGGAGGAGCAATATGGAATGTGATACTTAAAATACATGGTGCACTTGAAGCTATTGCTCTTGCTCTTTTAGTTTTGTTTTTTGTAGTAGGAGTAGTTAAAACTTGTACTTCTTTTAATGATATTAAAAGGCCTGAACAAGCTTTAAAACTGTTTTTAAGGTTTGCTATAGCGAAAGCCGTAGTCACGCAAGGAATGGAAATTATGCTTGCAGTTTTTAAAATAGGACAAGGTATATCTGTAAAAATAATGGAGGTTGCCAATATATCTAAAATGACAAATACCACTTTACCAAAAGAAATTATTGAAGCTATAGAGAAGTGTAATTTCTTCGATTCACTTCCTCTGTGGCTTGTTACATTAATTGGAGGACTTGTAGTTACAGTTCTTTCTTTTATTATGATTATGACAGTATATGGTAGATTTTTTAAATTATATATCTACACAGCACTAGCGCCAATTCCTTTATCTACATTTGCGGGTGAAACTACTCAAAATGTAGGAAGAAGTTTTTTAAAAAGTTATGCAGGTGTATGTTTAGAAGGAGCCATTATAGTTCTGTCATGTATCATATTTTCATTATTCGCATCATCTCCACCTGTAGTAGATACATCAGCTCCTCCAACAACTATGGTATGGAAATATATTGCTGAACTTATATTTAATATGCTTGTACTTGTTGGTACTATAAAAGCATCCGATAGAGTTGTTAGAGAAATGATGGGATTATAATGTTCGTAAAATAGTAATATTCCGATTATTCAAATATAGAAAAATATGATAAAATGTTTTATATAGAGGTGTTTTAAATGGAAAAGGTAAAATGTAAAGAGTGTGGAAAAGAAATAAATAAAAAAGCAGAAATATGTCCTAATTGTGGTTGTAGAGTAAAATCTAATACATTTAAATATATTCTTATATGTTTGGTAACTATTGCTGTTTTGATAGCTGGATATTATGGTGTAAAAACGATAAAACATAAAATTCATGATAATAAAAGTAAGGAACAAATAAAAAATGAAACAGCAAAAAAAGAAGAATTAAAAAAAGAAGAGGAAAAGATTATTGAATCTTACTTAGGAAGTTATAATATTAGTTATAATTCTGATTTATTTACTAACGAGCATCCTTATTATAAACTGAAAAATAGTATTTCATTAAATGAGAAGTGTTACTACAAAGAGTTAGAAATTCGTCATGATGGTGATGTTGTAAAAGATTGTTTATCGATAAGAAATGCAAAAACTGTTGATGAATACTATCTGTTGGATGTATATAATTTATATCTTAATGATAAAAGTAATATTTTCTATACTACATTTAGAAATTTTACAGAATCTTTTAGTACTCCAGATGCAAGTAATGAATCATTAAAAGAGGCGGATTTATTAGGTCAGTATATTTGTTTTGATGGTACATTAGATGAATTAAAGCAAATTGATTGCCCTCATGAAATAACAAACCAAGAAACTATATATTCAAAATATCAATTTAAACTTACTAAAACAAAATAATTAAATACATTTAATAAATGATCGGAAAATTAAGACATAGCGATGATTAAAAGATTATGTTATTTATAGTTTTATTAATTAAAGATTCAATCATATACAGATTGGATTTTTTTGTTTTTAGCAAAGAATTATGAGAGGAGATGTAAAAAATGGAAGAAATAAAAGGTTTATTAGTAGAACCATATAAACTACCAAGAGAGGTAAGTATCGAAAATACATTGGAGGAAAAGCAAAGATTAGTAGGTGGAAATATAGAATGTACGTATTTATTAAATGATAATGAAGTAGTATTAGTTTGTAATGAAGAAGGAAAAATGCTTGGTATGGATTTAAATAGAGATATTGGACATGACATAATTGCAGGTCCTTTTTTAATATTAGGAGACAATCAAGATTCTGGTGATTTTGAATCACTTACTGAAAAGCAGATTAATAAATATAAAAAAGTATTTGATGAGCAAAGTATAGAAAATACTGCAAAAAGAGTTATAAATATTTTAAAAAATAGAAGTAATGAAAGGGGTGATAGATAATGAGAAAACAATATGATGATTTTACGCAGTTAAAAGTAAAAGATATGAGTAAAAGTATAAGTGATATGACTTATAAGTTTATAAATCCTGAGACAAATACACCAACTAGAGTACCACCTATGCATTATGAGAAAATACTTAATCAAGTTACTGAAAAGTATATTGCAGATGTAACAAGTAAGCAATTTTTAAATATAATGTATACTCAGCTAGTAAACTTAAAGAAAGAAGATGAAAATTATTTTAATCAAGCTTTGGTTTGTATGGATATGGGTATTAATCCAAAAGATTTAAGAATTGATGAACAAATAGCTATTAACGTAATTGGAGAATATATAGAGGATAAAAAATGTAATGAAAAGAAAAACTTTCATATGTTAAGTGATGATATAGTAAATGCATTTAATGAAGCTAAAAATGATTCTGAACTTCAATCTTCTATTATAAGAGAATCTAACCGAATAGAAGGCATTGATATAAAAAGAGATTATAGGGAAGAAAGGTAGATTATTCTTTTATAATGTTATATAATATATTTGTACATGATTGTACATTATAACTTTGCTAATCTTGGTAAAAGTATCTTTAATATTCATTGAATTTATAATTCCGGAAACACAATTAATTAGCGAATTATTACTATTGGCAATTGATTTATTTGAAGGAGGATGTAAGATGAAGAAAAAATCTAACGAGGTAAAGAAGGCACTCATATGGTGATGTTAGAAGATACTAATTTATATACAAGATTGGAGCCTTCGAGGGGGTTCGAATCCCCCAAATCACCACTATATCAGGTGTTTTTATACGAATTATAAAATGTGTTTAATAATAACTTATTGATAGAGAATAGGATTACTATTCTTTTTTTTGGAGGTGAAATGTATTGGAAATTAAAATTAATAAAGAAATAAGAGATTATACTGAAAATGTATATTTTGGATTATCATTAAGGCAATTTATCTGTTCATGTTTGGCATGCATAGCCACCTTAATTATTTATTTTTCATTTAAGAAATATTTTAATATTGATATTTTATCATGGCTATGTATATTAGGTGCTTTGCCATTCGCACTTATGGGATTTGTTAAATATAATGGACTTACTGCTGAGGAGTTTTTACTTGCGTTTATTAGAAGTGAGATATTAACTCCTCGTCATCTTTGTTTTAATCCAAAAAACTTATATTATGAACTTATAAAGAATAAAGAATCGAAAGGGGAAAATAATGAAAACATTTTTAAAATTATTAAAAAAAGACAAAGAAGAGATAATAGTTCCTAAATCTGTGCAGGATTCTATTCCTGTAATTAGTATTTGGAAAGATGGAATATTTAAAGTAGGAAAAAATAAATATTCAAAGTGTTATAAATTTACTGATATTAATTATGCAGTGGCTTCTAAAAATGATAAGGAAGCTATGTTTTTAAAGTATTCAGAGCTTTTAAATTCATTTGATTCAGGAGCGACTACTAAAATAACTATTTTAAATAGAAAATTAAACAAATTAGATTTTGAAAATAGTATATTACTTCCATTTAATAATGATAATTTGGATGTATATAGAAAAGAATACAATGATATGCTTTTAGAAAAAGGACTAGGTTCTAATAGTTATACTCAAGAAAAATTTATTACGGTTACGGTAGAAAAGAAAACGTTAGATGAAGCCAGAAATTATTTTTCAAGGTTTAGTGCTGATTTAACAAGTCATTTTGCAGAATTGGGTTCTAAATGTACTGAGCTAGATACTATGCAAAGACTTAGACTTGCTCATGATTACTATAGACCAAATGAAGAAAATATATATAATTTTGACATGATAGATAATATGAAAAAAGGACATAGTTTTAAAGATTACATATGTCCTGATAGTTTATCATTTGAAAAAGATTATTTTGAAATGGGAAGTAGATTTGGCAGAGTTTTTTATTTAAAAGATTACGCTAATTATATTAGAGATGATATGGTAGCAGAACTTACTGAATTAAATAGAAATTTATTTCTTTCAATAGATATTATTCCAATACCGATGGATGAAGCTATTAAAGAAGTAGAAAATAGAAGACTAGGTATTGAAACAAATATTACAAACTGGCAGAGAAGACAAAACAATAATAACAATTTTAGTGCAGTTATACCTTATGATTTAGAGCAGCAAAGAAAAGAAAGTAAAGAATTTTTAGATGACCTTACTACTCGTGATCAAAGAATGTTTGTCTGCGTTATTACTATGGTTCATATGGCCGATAGTAAAAAGCAATTAGATGAAGATACGGAAAGTATTTTATCTACAGCAAGAAAGCACTTATGTCAGCTTTCTATTTTAAAATATCAACAATTAGATGGACTTAATACAGTTCTTCCATTTGGAACTAGAAGAATAAATACTTTAAGAACTTTAACGACTGAATCACTAGCTGCTTTTATGCCTTTTAGAGTTCAAGAGATTAATCATGAAAATGGAATATATTATGGACAAAATGTTATAAGTAAAAATATGATAATTGCCGATAGAAAACAGTTACTTAATGGTAACTCTTTTATTTTGGGCGTTTCTGGTAGTGGTAAATCTTTTACTGCTAAAAATGAAATTGTTTCTATTGCTTTAAGAGAGCCAAATGCCGATATTATTATCATAGATCCTGAGAGGGAATATTCAAATTTGGTAAAGTCTTTAGGTGGAGAACATATTTATATATCTGCAACAAGTCCTAATCATATTAATGCAATGGATATAAATAGTGAATATGGAGATGGTGCGAATCCTGTAATTTTAAAAACTGAATTTATATTATCTTTATGTGAACACTTAATTGGTGCGTCTAATTTAGGTCCTAAAGAAAAATCTATTATTGATAGGTGTACAGCTAGAGTTTATAGAATTTACCAGCAGGGTAATTATCAAGGTGTTCCTCCAACACTTCAAGATTTTAGAGAAGAGTTATTAAAACAACCAGAGGCAGAAGCTAAACAAATTGCTCTTGCTATTGAAATGTTTACAGATGGAACGCAAAATACATTTGCTAAAAATACTAATGTAAATATTAATAATAGAATAATTTGTTATGACATACTAGACTTAGGTAGTAATTTACTTCCACTTGGAATGCTTGTCGTTCTAGATAGTATTTTAAATAGAATAACAATGAATAGAGCAAAAGGAAGAAATACTTATATTTTTATTGATGAGATATATTTATTATTTAAACACGAATATTCAGCCAATTTCTTATTTACTTTATGGAAAAGAGTTCGTAAATATGGAGCATTTGCTACTGGTATTACTCAAAATGTAGAGGATTTACTTCAGTCACATACAGCAAGAACTATGCTTGCAAATTCAGAATTCATAGTCATGTTAAATCAAGCTAGTACAGATGGAATAGAACTTGCTAAATTATTATCTATATCTGATTCTCAAATGAATTACATTACTAATGTTGGTGTTGGAGAAGGGCTTTTAAAAGTCGGTTCTAATTTAGTGCCTTTTGTAAATCATTTTCCTACTCATTTAAAACTATATAAGCTTATGAGTACGAAGTTTAATGAGGACAAGTAGTGGATAAGATTAAAATTAAGAAAGCTGCTAAAACTGGGATTAAAACATTAAATAAAGGTGCTACTCTAACTGAAAAATTAATGGATGCATCAGTTAAAAAGAAAGATGATAGTATAACTGATTATGGAAATGAAAAGATAGGTAGTGTTATTAGAAAAGCAGCCGATGAATCTAAATACCAATTTAGTAAGAACTTTAAAAAGAAGATTCAAGTTAAAAGAAGACGAAATAACAAAAGGGTAAAAAAAACAATAAAAAGAGAGGTAAAAAAAGCACCTAAGAGGGCTAAAGATAGTAAAAAGGCAGTCGATACAGCAAAGAAAATGTATGAAGCAGGTAAAAAACTTGCAATAGAAACTAGTAAAAAAGTAGTAGAAACAACTAAATTTACTATTAAAGCCCTTGTTTCTTCTATTAAAGCTATTATTAGTGGTACTAAAGCACTTATAGAATTATTAATTGCTGGTGGATGGATATCTGTAGTAGTTATATTAGTTATTCTTTTAGTAGCTGCTATATGTAGTTCTATATTTGGTATATTCTTCTCAGGAGAGAAAACAAATAAAAATTCTATTACTATGAGAGATGTAATGAGTGAATGTAATATGGAATTTGAAAACAAATTAAAAAGCATTCAAGATAGCAATCATCATGATGAGTATGTTTTAGATGGCAATATGGCTAGCTGGAAAGATATATTAATTGTATATTCTGTAAGAATTTCAAACGGTAAAAATGATGCCGAAGTTATGACTATAGATGAAAATAAAAAAAATATAATTAAAGATATATTTTGGAAAATGAATGAGATTACATTTAGTGTTAATGATGAAAAAGTTATAGAGCAAGGAATTAATAATAATGAACTTGCGAGAGAAGTACAAAAAAAGGTTCTTCATATAGTTATTCATTCAAAAGATGCTAATCAAATGAAAATGGAATATAATTTTAACCCATTACAGATGAAACAATTCAATGAGCTTAATGACGATGCATATTTAAGTTTATGGAAAGGATTACTATCAGGTTATTATAGAAATATAACAGGTAAGTTTTCTGATTGGAAACAATGTGATAGATCTTGGTCTAATATTCCTATGGGAAGTAGTGGCACAAATATATGTCAAATTGGTTGTTTAGTCACATCTATTTCTATATTAATTGAAAAAGCAGGTGTTGATACAGGTTCTATAAAACCATTTAATCCTGGTACTTTTGTTAGTAGTTTAAATAAAAATGGAGGATTTACTTCTGGTGGTGGATTAATATATGGTAGTATTTCAAAAACTGTTCCGAATTTTAAATATGAAGGAAATGTAAATTTAAGAGGTAAGAGTAGAGATGAAAAATATAAGATAATCTCACAATATTATAATAGTGGTTATTATTTAACAGCTGAGGTAAAAGGAGCAACTCCTAATAATCAGCACTGGGTAGCAATTATTGACGTGGATGCTAATAATATTGTTATGGCAGATCCAGCTACATCTCATACAGATATGTGGAGTGCTTATGAGCCAAGTAGAACAAGTGGGTTTATTTATTTTAGAGCAAGTTAATAATTGTATAATCTTTTTCTATGTGTTATTATATTTATAGATAAAGCGGAAAGGATGCTAGTAATATGAGTAAAGAAGAGTATAAAACTGTAGCTGAAATAGAAGTAGCATTTTCTAGAATTATAGGTCCATTATCTATTATGAATGTTATGGGATCATTTAAGGATAAGCATAAAGATATTAATCAGTTATTAGAAATAATAGTTAAATGGGCAGCAGAATTTCAAGCCAATAGAAATTTATCTTTTATAAAAGATAATGAAATATTAAATGTTTATGAAAGATGTGATGAACTTAAGGATAAATATTTATTTGATAATAATTTAGGGGATGAAAGTGAACTTACTGATGAAATTGTGATATGGGTTTTAGAGCTTATGTCACTTAGAAAAAGCCAAATAGAAGGGAATGATAAGTAATGGCCGATGATAAGAAAAAAGAAATAAAGGTAACACCTTATAAAGATGGTAGTGGTGCAAAAATAGATGTTTATTCACCTGATCCTAGAACTGAACCACATGATTCTATTCATTTAAAAGTTAATACAAAAGAGGGTACATTTCAAACAGTTACAAAAGTTAATGGGAATAAAGAAACAGCATCTGGAGGATGTTATTTAACTACTGCTTGTATGAAACATTTTGAAGAAGAATTTGATGATGCAGGATATGAATTAACTGTTCTTAGATGGTTCAGAGATAATTTTGTTTCTAAAGAGGACATAGAACATTATTATGAAGTAGCTCCAATAATTGTAGAAGCAATTGATGAAAATCCAGAATGTGATAAGATTTACGATTATATTTATGAGAATATAATTGATGCTTGTGTAAAAGCAATTGAAAAAGAGGATTATGATTTTGCATATAATAGATATAAGAGCAGTATTTTGGCTTTTGAAGAGACATATGCTAAACCAATGATTGGAAAAAGACTTGTAAGAGTTATAAAAGCTATATAAAATGTTTACTTATTAAAACGTATAGATATTATTTCTAAAGAGTGATATACTTTATATGTATTCGAAAGAATATAAACCATTTAACTTTGCATTCTAACACGCTCTTTTAGTAGGAATGCAAATAAAGAGAAGTAGTTTAGCTTGTAATTACTTCTCTTTTGATTTATATTCTGTATAAAAAACATCATCTGGTGTCATGTGAAATATGCCAGATATTTTAACAGCATCTTCATAAGTTAGCTTTTTTTTATTATCTATTATTTTTTTTACATAATCATCTTTGCATCCAATTAAATTGGATATATTTTTTGATGTATAATTATTATCTTCAATAAGACTTTTTAGAATAATATATTTAATTTTCTTTTTATTATTATATTTTGTATTTAGGATGTTGAGTGCTTTATCTTTTATCAATTGCTTTTCATCTTCATCATATTCATAGTATCCACCAACAGACGACTCATACATAATATCAATTCCCATATCTTTTAGTTCTTCTTTAGGAGCATATTTTTGCCAAGTCATAATGTAGTATGCGAGTGAGTGAGCGTCTGAACATATTGCATATTCTCGATTTTCTTTTTCAATTATTTCTTGCCACTTTTTATATTTCATACTTTCCTCCCTAGTATTAAAGGGCTATATAAAAAAGTTCTATTTGTGAACTTTTTTGTAAAGCACTATTTTATTTCAATGTTATAATTTGTTTTTAAGATTTTTTTTGCAATATTATTTATTTCATCTAACTCATTGTCTTCAAAAACCAAAAGAGAATAATTTACCATATTGCTAATTTCTTTAAAACTCTTTTGTTCATCTTTAGGTGCATAGTTTTTCCATAAAACATATACATATGCTGTAGTTTTTGCCCTTTGTTCTTTTCTATATTTTCTTTCTAAATTTTCTATTTGATTTACCCACTCTAAACTTCCTGCATCAAAGTTTATCTCATCTATTGTATTTCTCATATTAATTCATCATCTCACTAAAATATTTATAAAATAATTCATCTGGTTTCATATCAAAAATTTTGGAAATTTTTATAGCCATTACATAAGATAATCTTCTTTTGGTTGACTCAATTTGACTATAAAATGGACTACTTATATTTAATTTTTTTGCCATATAAGTAACTAAATATCCTTTCCTTTTTCTTAAATGTCTTAATTCTTTCATTATTGCCTTCATAAGTAGTTAGATTGTAAAAAGTGCTTTACGGTTTTATTTTATATTAATAGTTGCAAATAGTGAAATGTGTAAATAAATAATTTACAGAATTGACTTTTTTAATGTTATTAATTTTTAAAAATGTTATAATAGATGTCAAATTTATGTTTTAATTTGGAGGATGATTATGAGACTTAATTATTTATATAATTTTAAAAATACTATTAGATTTTTTATGAATATAGAAGATTTAGATTATTCTGATGTAGATTTAGGACATATTTCATGGACTAAGCCATTTAATTTTAGAATAAGAAAGGATGATAATTCTTTTAGAACACTTAGAATTCCAAATATATATAATTTTAAAGCTGCTTATGATTATTATGAGGCTAATATACATGATGGAAATTTTGATTTGAATAATCTAGAGGGTTTAGATTCTAATAAGAGGATGGAAATATCTTATGAGCTTGGTGAGTTTAAAGAAAAAAGTTATGATAAATGGCAGCAAATAGACTATAATATGTTAATAAAGTATGATTTGTTATTAAGGTATGATATTAAATCTTTTTATGATAATATTTATACACATTATATTTTTAAAGGAATATCAAATGATAATATTAGTGACAGTTCACTATTTCGCATGTATAGTGGCAGAACTAGTGGAATAATAATGGGAAATTATATATCTCTATATGCTGCTGAAGTTCTTTCTAGTAAAATTAGTTCAGAGCTAAAAAGTAGATTAGAGAATGTAGATTGTTATTTTTCTTACTTTTCTGATGATTTTTATATTTTTGTTAATCATTCTGATAAAGAGAGGGTAACTAAAATATTTGATGAGGTATTAGAAAAATTTAATTTGAATAAAAATGAGGAGAAAATTAAGATTTATGATTATTTAAGTTATACTAATGACAATGTTATAGAAAAATATTGGAAGACAATTGCTAAAATTATAAGAGAAAAGAAATATTATCAAAGTTTGGAAATAGCTTCTGGCAAGCTAGAAAAGAATAACAATTTAGGTTTTACTAATCAGCTTATTTATCGTTTAAATAAATTAGATGAGTATAAAAAGCAAAAAGTTTTTATTGTTAATTTTTTTAAGAGTAGATTTTTTAGAAAGATAGATTTTAGTAATACTTATTTTAATGAATATATTTATCATCAAATTTTATTTTTAATAAAGAAATTTCCTGAAATATTATTATATATTGACAGTATTATTGATAGTTTTGAAGAATTTAAAAATAACAGTTTTAAAGAGACTATTATTCGCTTTTATAATAATAGTTTAGAAACTAATTATCATGACGAGCAATTATATTATTATTACTTTATTAATAAGTTAGGTATAACTGATAAAATTAAGAACAAAGAAACTAGAAAAAAAGTGTTAAATAGCGATAATCATGTTTTAATTTCATATTACATTATGAATAATATGTTTGAAACAGAAGAAATTAATATAATAAAAAACTATGCTGACGAAGAATATTGGCTAGAATATTATTACATAATTTTGAATGATAGTGACTTATATTTAGATTTAGAAAATTCAGTGATGAAATATTTGATTCCTGAGAAGGCTAGTAGACATGATATGATTTTACCTTATAAAAATTTTTATATGAAAAATTTATCACATAGAAGAAATATCCTTTACGATATACATGAAGTTTCTAATGTAATAGAAGAATATTTTTTTGTAAAATATCCTATTAAAGAAGAAGCAGAAAGTAGTGGTGCAATAATAACTGAAGAATATCCTTTTTGAACAATGAAGTTTTGTTGCTTTATTGTTTTTTTATACATATACATATGTTTGTCAATTTTTTAGAAATTGAATAAAGTGTCTGAAAGAAATTGAAAAATCAGGGCTAATATGATATTATAATAACAGCTTTTTAACAAAAAAATGTAGAGTATTTTGTTATATATGTTATTAATTTTTTGTGTTTTTAGGGGTGTAGTGATTGTGAGCAGTAAAGGTGATTGTATGGTTGATGATGTTTTGATTAATGACATGGAAAAAAAAGGAATAATTTCTAAAATAAAGAAAACAAGTTATCTATTCATTAAGAGACTATTTGATATATTGATGGCACTAATTGGTGTTTTATTTATGTTGCCAATTGCAATTATTGTCAAAATAAGTTATCTCTGTACTGGAGATAAAGAATCAATTTTTTATACTCAAAGTAGAATAGGGAAAAATGGTAAAGTATTTAATTTGTATAAATTTAGAAGTATGGTTTGTAATGCTGATGAGGTTTTAAAAGAAATGTTAAAACAAGAAAAGTATAAGAAACAGTGGAAAAAATATCAGAAAATAGATAATGATCCTAGAATAACTAAAGTTGGAAAGTTTCTTAGAAAGTCTTCATTAGATGAGATGCCACAGTTTTTGAATGTTGACTGTCGTCAGTGTTATTGTGGTATCTAGCATTTTCAAACCCTTATAGATAAAGGGCTTTGTTGTAAAATAATGCTTTTAAAAAAACACTCAATATTAAAGATTTCTGGTTTTTTTATACCTGAAATTAAAAATTGTGGAGGAATATAGATTGTGGTTGATTAGTTTCCACTAACAACTACTTCAAAAAAAATAAGTTGTTGTTTGCTTTGTTTTAAGGTGAATTTAAGCAAATAACTATTATAAGGATTGTTGTTGGTTGAATAGATATCATATTAAACTATGGATTTTGAAAAAATATAAAAAAAAGTAGTCATCACTCGTCAGCAATTATTTCCTTAGTATTTTAGATTAAGAGGTATAAAGGTATGACAAAAAAGCTAAAAAGTTTATTTAAAGAAAAACTGCCAAATATTTTTTTATTCGTTTTAGTAGATTTATTAGTATTAGCATTTGCTTCTACAATATCATTATGGATTAGATTTGATTTTGGAAATGTTCCAGAGCCATATTTATCAAATTCTTATCAATTTATTTTAATTGATTTCATATTATTAGTTGCCATATATGCAATGTTTAAATTATATACATCAGTTTGGAAATACGCATCAGTAACTGAATTAATTGATATTGTACTTGCAGATATTTTATTTGGAGTAACTACATTTTTATATAAGCTTGCTATTGGAGTTGAACTTCCAAGAAGTTTCTACATAATAGAATTCTTCTTGATAGTAGCATTAACGTGTCTAACAAGATTAGGATATCGTGTAGCAAGAACACTATATATAAGAATTGAAAATACAAAAAAGAATACAAAAACATTGTTAATCGGTGCCGGTGATGCTGGTAGAATGATTATCGATGAAATTTATAATAACGGAAAAGCATTTGATTCAAAAATAGTTTGTGTAGTAGATGACAATAAAAGTAAAGTAGGTCATTATATTAAAGGATTAAAAATTGAAGGATCTACTAAGGATATTGAAGCATTAGCTCACAAACATGAGGTAGAAGAAATAATAATTGCTATTCCTTCTGCTACTAAGAAAAAAATTGATAAGATTGTTACAGAATGTCATAAGACAGATTGTAAGATTAAAATATTACCATCTATTTTCTTAGAGATGAATACTAAAGAAAGAGTAAGCGTAATGAGTCAAATAAGACCATTATCTTATGAAGATTTCTTAGGAAGAGATCAAATTGTAGTAAATGATGAACAAATAAAAGAAGATTTAAAAGGGAAAGTTGTTTTAGTAACTGGTGGAGGCGGATCTATTGGTTCTGAGCTATGTAGACAAATAGCACAAGCTAATCCTAAAACTTTAATAATATTTGATATATATGAAAATAATGCTTATGAAATACAACTAGAATTATTAAGAGATTGTCCTGAATTAGATTTAAGAACAGTAATTGGTTCAGTTAGAGATTATGATAGGCTAGAAATAGTATTTAAAGAATTTAAACCTGATTTAGTTTATCATGCTGCTGCGCATAAGCACGTTCCATTAATGGAAGTAAGTCCTAATGAAGCAATTAAAAATAATTCTTTTGGAACATTAAATATTGTTAAACTTGCTGATAAATATAAAGTAAAAAAATTTGTTTTAATTTCTACTGATAAGGCAGTTCGCCCCACGAATGTAATGGGTGCAAGTAAAAGAATTTGTGAAATGATTATTCAAACTTATGATAAACTTTCTAAAAATACTGATTATGTTGCTGTTAGATTCGGAAATGTTCTTGGATCTAATGGATCAGTTATACCTTTATTCTTAAAACAAATTGAAAAAGGTGGTCCTGTAACGGTTACTCATGAGAAGATGGAAAGATTCTTTATGACAATACCTGAAGCTGTTAGTTTAGTGCTTCAAGCAGGATGCTACGCTAATGGTGGAGAAATATTTGTATTAGATATGGGAAAACCAGTTAGAATATATGACTTAGCAGAAAAACTGATTCGATATAAAGGTTTCGAACCTAATTTAGATATTCCTATCAAGATTACTGGGTTAAGACCTGGAGAAAAATTGTTTGAAGAAAGATTAATGGAAGAAGAGGGAATGCAAACAACACCTAATAAATTAATTAGTATTGGTAAGCCTCTTGATATTCCAAAATCATTTTTAGATGATTTAGACGAATTAATTAAAGCAGCTTATAAAAACTGTGATGATATAAAAGACAGAGTTGCTAAAATAGTAACAACATATAAAGTAGATAAAGAAAGAGTAGGAAAATAATATGAAAGAAATTAAACCATTTGAAAGTAAAGTTTGGTTAGCTTCACCTACAATGCATGGTGATGAAATCAAGTATGTTCAAGACGCATATGATACAAACTGGATGAGTACAGTTGGAGAAAATATTAGTGAGGTTGAAAGACTAGCTTGTGAAAAGATTGGATGTAAATATGCAGTTGCTTTAGCTAGTGGAACAAGTGCATTACATTTAGCAGTAAGACTTGCTGGAGTTAAACCTGGAGATAAAGTATTTTGTTCAGATATGACTTTTGCTGCAACAGTTAATCCAGTAATGTATGAAGGGGCTGTACCAGTATTCATAGATACAGAATATGATACTTGGAATATGGATCCAGTTGCACTTGAAAAAGCATTTGAATTATATCCAGAAGTTAAGGTAGTAGTAGTTGCACACTTATATGGAACTCCTGGTAAGATAGATGAAATTAAAGCTGTTTGTGATAAACACAATGCAGTTATAGTTGAAGATGCCGCTGAAAGTTTAGGAGCAACTTATAAAGGAAAACAAACAGGAACATTTGGTAACTACAATTGTGTTTCATTTAATGGAAACAAGATTATTACAGGTTCATCTGGTGGAATGCTTTTAACTGATGATTTAGAAGCAGCAAATAAAGCTAGAAAATGGTCAACTCAATCAAGAGAAAATGCTCCTTGGTATCAACATGAAGAAGTTGGTTTCAATTATAGAATGAGTAATGTTATT
>ONJI01000033.1 GCA_900318075.1 uncultured Bacillota bacterium
AGAGAAATTATATAAACTATCGCTAAGTATAGCAGAACATGAAATGGAAGAAAAAGCAACAAGGAAAGGATTAGAAAAAGGTATTAAGCAAGGAATTAAACAAGGTATTAAACAAGGCATTAAACAAGGAATTGAACAAGGAATTGAAAAAGGTACTTATCAAAATAAAATTGAGATAGCTAGAAAATTAATTTCCAAAAAAATAGATATTAATGAGATAGCCGATATTACTGGGCTTTCAGAAAAAGAGATCAGTCATTTAACTAAAGGTGAATAACATAATTATTCACCTTTAATAATATTTGTTCTTGAGTTATTACGTAAAAATACGTATAATAAAAATATAGAAAGTGTGATTTAAATGTTTTTTAAACCAAATATTTATAGACAAATATATAATAAAATCAAAAAAGCCGATACCATAGTTTTAGCTAGACACGTTGGACCAGATCCTGATGCTTTAGGTAGTTCCCTTGGCTTAAAACAAATAATATTAGATAATTTTCCAAATAAAAAAATATATTCAATAGGAAACCCTGCTTCAAGATTTTCTTTTTTAGGATCTTTAGATAAACTTCCAGAAGATTTAAATAATAAAGAAGTTTTGTTAATAGTAACCGATACTCCCGATCATAAAAGAGTTGACGGCATCGACCCTAGAAATTTTCCAAATTCCATAAAAATAGACCATCATCCATTTGTTGAGAAAACATGCTCATTAGAATGGATAGATGATAAAGCATCAAGCGCTTCACAAATGGTTTTAGAGTTTGTCTTTAACACAAATTTAAAACTAACTGGGAATGCTGCTGAAAAAATATATGCTGGAATAGTTGCTGACACGAATAGATTTATGTTTTCCTATTCAAACCATAATACCTTTTATCTAGTAAGCAAGATGTTAGAAAAGACAAACATTGATATTACAAAAGTCTATGATAAACTGTATTTAAGAGACTACAAGGAAATTAAATTTCAGGGATACATGTCTCAAAACATTAAAATAACTGATAATAAAGTAGGTTACTTGATAATAAGAGATGATATATTAAAAGAGTATGACGTTGATGCGGCTACCCCAGGAAATATGATTAACAGTTTTAATTATATAAATGAAATGCTTATTTGGATTACTGCCACTTTAGACAAAGAATTAGGTAGCTTCAGAGTTTCTGTAAGATCTCGAGGCCCAATAATAAATAAAACCGTTGCTAATCATGGCGGTGGAGGACATATATATGCCAGTGGAACAAGACTTAAAACAGAAGAAGAAATAAAAAGCTTAATTGAAGATTTAGATAAAGTTGCAGAAAATTACGTAAAAAATCTCTAGAGTTTTCTAGAGATTTTTAATAGTAATAATACCCACCATAATAAGGATATTGATAGTAGTTAGGTCTATTATAAAAAATTGGTGATATAAGACCTCCAGTAATACCTCCTAATAGAAATGGACCCCAAAAACCACCTTGGTTATTCCATCCAGGTCTACCAAAACCAGGTCTACCAAAACCAGGTCTACCAAAACCGGGTCTAAAACCTTGATTCATTCTCTCCCTCCTTCATAATATGATATGAAACCGAAAAAAAATAGTTAAATGTTTTAAAAATAAATGAAAAAAAATTATAAATATACATATAATTTTTTAGGTGAGAAAATGAAAAAATTTTTTCAAAGCATAGGTATAATCACCCTTATGATTGGTAGCTTCATACTTACGGATAAAGTTGAGACAACTTCAAAGCTAAGTGATGTACTATTAAGTGAAATAAAAAGCAAAAAAGATGGATATAAAGAGAACGCTATAGAACCTTTAATAAAAGATAATACTATCACTCCTGGCGTAAATGGCAAAGAAGTTGATGTTGATAAAAGCTATGAAGAAATGAGTAAAATTGGATATTTTGATGACAAACTATTAGTTTATAAAACTCTTCCTGTAGATGAACCTCTAGATAAAAACAAAGATAAGTATATAGTTAGTTTAAATAATAGTAGAATGGAAATTGCTTTATTATTTAAAGTAGATAAGAATGATGACATAACTAGTATAATAAAGGAACTTGATAAACGAAAAATAAAAGGCACATTTTTTGTAGATAGTAGTTACCTAGAAAAACACCACAATCAGATAATTGAACTAATAGGAAAAGGATATACTATTGGAAATCTAAGTAATAATGAAGACTATAGTGATAGTGACTTTGTTTGGATGAAAACTATAATTACTAACATAGGCGTGCAAAAATATAACTATTGCTATACATTAAAAGAAGACAAAGAAATTTTAAAGAACTGTAAAATTCAAGATTCATATACAATTATGCCAAAAGTCATGATAAACTCATATCCACTTTTAAATATAAAAAAGTCATTAAAACCCGGGAATATTATCTCATTAGAAGTAAATAAGCAGCTATCTAAGCAGTTAGAAGCAATATTAAACTATATTGAATCAAAAGGTTATATGATAAAACCACTAGAAGAAGGTTTAAAAGAATAAATATTATGAAATTTTTAAAGCAAAATACTTGACACAATTTGCCGTTTTCATTTGTTTTTAAACGCTTTTTCTGATACAATGAAAAAGGTGATAATATGGTTAAGTACGATGAAAACTCGATTAAAATACTAGAAGGGCTAGAAGCTGTAAGAAAAAGACCAGGAATGTATATTGGCTCAACCGATAAAAGAGGTCTCCATCACCTAGTATGGGAAATAGTTGATAATAGTATTGATGAGGTTATAAATGGCTACGGAAGTAAAATAATTGTTACCATCCACAAAGATGGTTCTTTAAGTGTTGAAGACTTTGGTAGAGGAGTACCAGTAGGAATGCATCCAAGTGGTAAAAGTACCCCAGAAGTAATATATACTATACTTCATGCCGGTGGAAAATTTGAAACATCAGGATATAAAGTATCAGGTGGGCTTCACGGCGTTGGTGGATCTGTTGTAAACGCTCTTTCAAAATGGATGGAAGTGACCATAAGAAGAGATGGAGGAGAATACTTTATTGCCTTTGAAAATGGTGGTCACGTTAAAACTCCACTCAAACAAATAGGAAAATCTCATAAAACTGGAACTACCGTTAGATTTATGCCAGATGATACTATTTTCCAAACAACCACATTTTCATTTAGTACTATCTGTGAAAGAATGCAGGAAAGTGCGTTCTTATTAAAAGATTTAACACTAGAAGTAAAAGATGAAATATCAGATAGATCAGAAATTTATCATTATGAAAAAGGTTTAAATTCATTTGCTGAATACTTAAATACCGATAAAAAAGTTTTGCACAAACCTTGTGATTTTAATGGAACTAAAGACGGTATAAATGTTGAAGTTGCTTTTCAATATACCGAAGGATATTCCGAAAATATCATTTCCTTCGTAAACAACGTCAAAACATCAGATGGAGGTACCCACGAAGTCGGATTTAAAACAGCTATTACTAGAGTATTCAACGATTACGCTAGAAATAACGGCTACTTAAAAGCCAAAGACAAAAATTTTGAAGGACCAGACACTAGAGAAGGACTAACAGCTATTATAAGCCTTCAAATACCAGAAAAGTTATTACAATTTGAAGGACAGACTAAAGGAAAACTAGGAACCCCTTCTGCCCGTACAATTGTCGATAGTATTACAACTGAAAATATGCAATTTTTCCTAGAAGAAAATAAAGAAATAGCCATTAAAATATTAGAAAAAATGGTTAAATCAAAACAAGTTAGAGAGGCCGCTAGAAAAGCCAGGGATGAAGCAAGGAACGGTAAAGGAAAAAACAGAAAAGAAAAATCTATTTCCGATAAATTTACCCCAGCTCAATCTAAAAATCCTAAGATAAATGAACTATTCTTAGTCGAAGGTGATTCAGCTGGTGGTTCTGCTAAACAAGGAAGGGACCGAAAATTTCAGGCTATTCTTCCACTTAGAGGGAAAGTTATAAATACTGAGAAAGCATCTCTTACCGATGTTTTAAATAATAATGAGATAAACACGATGATTCAAACAATTGGAGCTGGAATTGGTAGTGATTTTGAAATCAAAGACTGTAATTATGATAAAGTAATTATCATGACCGATGCTGACGATGATGGCGCACACATTACAATTTTATTACTTACATTTTTCTATAGATTTATGAAACCATTAATTGAAAATGGTCATTTATATATTGCAATGCCACCACTTTATGCTTTGAAAAATGGTAATAAGATATATGATTATGCTTGGGATGATACAGAAGCTGAAGAAGTTAGGAAAAAATATAAAGTTAAACTTGAAAAACAAAGATATAAGGGACTAGGAGAAATGAATGCCGAACAACTTTGGGAAACAACCATGGATCCAAATAAGCGAAGTTTAATCAAAGTGAATTTAACTGACGCTTCCCTTGCGGAAAGAAGAGTATCAGTTCTCATGGGTGATAACGTCGAGCCACGAAAAGAATGGATAGAGGAAAACATCGAATTTACTTTAGAAGATAATTATGCAAAGTAGGTGAACACATGGACGAAACAAATGAAACGATAAAGAAAATATATGATTACTCTCTAGAATATATTATGGGCGATAGCTTTGGAAGATATGCCAAAACTATCATCCAAGATAGAGCATTACCAGACGTTAGAGATGGACTAAAACCTGTACAAAGACGAATACTATATGCTATGTATAAAGATGGAAACACCTATGACAAGCCAACAAAAAAATCAGCAAAAGCTGTCGGTAACATCATGGGATTTTATCATCCACATGGAGACTCTAGTATATATGATGCCTTAGTAAGAATGAGCCAGTGGTGGAAAAATAACCTATGTTATGTTGAAATGCAAGGTAACAACGGTTCTATGGACGGTGACGGAGCCGCTGCTATGCGTTATACTGAAGCCAGACTTTCAAAAGTAGCCGGTGAACTTCTAAAAGACATAAATAAAGACACTGTTTTAATGAGTTTAAATTACGATGATACTCTATTAGAACCAACCGTTCTTCCAGCAAAATATCCAAACCTTTTAGTTAATGGGGCTACTGGAATTTCTGCCGGATATGCCACAAATATACCGCCACATAATTTAGGTGAAATAATCGATGCTACAATCAAACGTATCGATAGTCCAAATTGCCATTTAGATACTATATTAGATATTGTTAAAGGACCAGACTTTCCAACAGGTGGTATAGCTGAAGGCATAAAAGGTATTAAAGATGCTTTTACTACTGGAAGAGGTAAAGTCAACGTTAGATGTAAATATGAAATCGTCGGTGCTAAAAACAAAAGACAGATTATTATAAGTGAGATACCTTACGAGGTAAATAAAGCTGCCTTAGTAAAAAAAATAGATGAAATAAGAATTGAAAAGAAAGTTGACGGCATAGCTGAAATTAGAGATGAAACCGATAGAAACGGTCTTCAAATTGCTATTGACTTAAAAAAAGATGCAAATGAGGATTTAATTATAAACTATTTGCTTAAAAATACTGATATGATGGTATCTTATAGCTATAATATGGTTGCCATCGTAAACCGTAGACCTATGGTTTTAGGTATATTAGAAATTTTAGATGCATATATAGCTCATCAAAGGGAAGTCATCACAAGAAGGACTGAATTTGATCTTAGAGTAGCCAAAGCAAGAATGCATATTTTAGAAGGCTTAATAAAAGCTTTATCTATACTAGATGAGGTTATTAAAGTAATTAGATCATCTAAAAACAAAGCTAATGCCATCGAAAACCTTCAAACTGAGTTTGAGTTTACCAAAGAACAAGCTGAAGCCATTGTTAATTTACAGTTATATAAATTGACAAACACTGATGTCACCGAACTTGAAGAAGAGATGGCCCAAAAAGAAAAAGAAATAGCCGTATGGACTCAAATCTTAGAAAACGAAGAAGCCCTAAAACACGTAATGAAGATGGAACTAAAACTTGTAAAAAAAGAATATGCAACTCCAAGAAAAACCGAAATCAAAGATGAAGTTACAGAAATTAAAATAGACAATACTTCTTTAATTCCAAAGGAAGACTGTATGGTCGTGATTACTAATGAAGGATATGTAAAAAGAGTTTCACTTAGAAGCTATGGAGCTAGCTGTGAAGAGGAAACTGGTCTTAAAGATAAAGATTATCCTATTGGAATATATGAAGCAAATACTATGGATACGCTACTTGTATTTACTGATTTAGGAAATTTCTTATATATTCCTGTTTATGAAATTCCAGATTTAAAATGGAAAGATTTAGGAAAGCATCTAAGTAACATTATAAAGATAAGCAGTGACGAAAATATAGTTGATTCCTATTTGACTAAAAATTTTGAAGATGATATAAACTTCTTAACTTTTACTAAAAACGGCATGGTAAAACAAACCCCTATTACAGAGCTAAAAGTTCAGAGATATACTAAACCAGTTACTCTAATGAAATTAAAAGAAAGCGATAAAGTTATTTCAGTAGCTATAAACAAAAAAGAAATATTCATTACGACAAATAGGGGTTATGGATTAAGATATATGACTGAAGAAGTGCCTACTACTGGACTTAGAGGTAGTGGAGTAAAAGCTATAAGTTTAAAAGAAGATTTTGTCATATCAGGTCAAAGCTATGATGAGGCTGATTTTATAAGTATTGTCACTGATAAAGGAACTGCTAAGAGAATTAAAATAGATGAGTTTGAAATTACATCAAGAGCTAGAAAAGGCGTTTTAGTAGTTAGAGACGTAAAGACAAATCCATATCACATTTTAAATTCATTTGCTACAAATAATAAAAAAGAAATAGGAATAATAACCGATGAAATTACTTATCACAAATTGACAGAATTTCCTATATGTGATAGATATCAGACAGGAACGCAGATGACAAAAGACAAAATTGAAAAAGTGTTTTTAAAAGTAAATACTAAGCCATCTGAACCAATACAAGAAGAAATTGAAGTTTCATTAGATAAAGTAGATGAACAGATAATGACCATAGATGACTTCTTAGACGATTTAAAAAATGATTAAAAGTATTAGAATTATCTGATACTTTTTTTCATATGTTTAAAATAGGAGGGAAAATATGTATAAGCTGATGAAATTACCTTATTCATACGGTGCTTTAAAGCCTGATATAAGTGAAAAAACAGTATATATTCATTATAATAAGCACCATAAGAAATATAACGATAACTTAAATAAATTAGTAGAAAATGATATTTATCCAGTAGAACTAATTCCGAGTAACATAGATAAATTTCCGTTAGATAAAAGAGGAAAAATTTTATATAATGCTGGAGGCGTTTTGAACCACAATTTATATTGGAATAGTATGAGTGAAAAAGGCGCAAAACCAAAAGAAAAATTACTTAAAAAGGTAAATGATATGTATGATAATTATGAAAACTTTAAAAGAATATTTATAAACAAAGCAAAAATGTTAACAGGTTCCGGTTATACCTTTTTAGTGACGAATAATGGTGATCTGACAATCATGAACCTGCCCAATCAAGAGACACCTCTTTCATATGGATTAACTCCACTTTTTACAATTGATCTATGGGAACATGCCTACTACTTAGATTACCAAAATAATAAAGACCTATATATTGAAAATTTTTTTAAAAAAGCCGATTTTACTTATGCAAGTCAAATATATGAAAGCTTGTCATAAAATGGATAGAACTAAAATATAATTTAGATAGGAGGGATTTAATGAAAAAAATAGTACCTTTTACAAAAAATATAACTTTTGATACCAATATTTATGAAATTAACAGTATCTCTTTAGAACACACTTTGTCTTTAAAAGAAAACAATGTTATAAAAGGAGAGTTTATAGTAAGCGGAAGTTATAAGATGACAGAAGCCAGTGTTAATATCGACGAATTTACGCATAGTTTGCCTTTTGAAATAACGATTGATAAGAAATATAATGCCAAAGATGTAACAGTCGATATAAATGATTTTTATTATGAAATAATTGATAATAAAATACTATCTGTAAGTATTGAGGTTTTAATTGATAACCTAGAAGAAATAAAGGAGGAAGTAGAAGTGCTTAAAGAAGGAAGAGAGGCTAAGCAGCCAGAAGAAACAAATGATAAAATAATTGAAGAGACTGAAAACAATATGCAAGAAGAGCCACATAGAGATGAAGTAATATCATCAATCTTTGACGACTTAGATAATAATGAAAACTTTGTAACATATAAAGTTCATATTGTTACCGAAAATGATACAATAGATGCCATCTTGCAAAAATATAAACTTTCAAGTAGCCGATTAGAAGCCTATAACGATCTATCTGATTTAAAAATAGGCGATAAACTGATAATACCGACTGATGATTAAAATAAGTGAAGTTTTAAAAAATCACAATTTAACCGCAAATAGATTAGAAAAAAAAGGAAAAGTCACAATATTAGATACTGACAAAGGAAAGTATGTCTATAAAAATGGCAATATAGATAATAAAATTTTAATGTATCTTAAATCTAGAAATTTTGACTATATGCCAAGTATCAGTCAAAACAATGAATACCAGATGACTAGATATATTGAAAATTTAGACATCCCAGCTGAGCAAAAAATTATAGATTTAATTAAACTAACTGCCTTGCTTCATAGTAAAACTACACACTATAAAGAAATCGACAAAGATGATTATGAAAAAATATATGACGATTTAGACAACAATTTAAAATATTTATATAGTTACTATACTGATTTAATAACCATAATTGAAAGTAAAGTGTTTCAAAGCCCAAGTGAACAACTATTAGCAAGAAATATTTCAAAGATATATGATACAATAGCTGAAAATAAAAAAAAACTAGATGATTGGCATAGTCTAGTACAAAAAAAAAGCAAAGAGAGGAATGTCGTTTTACATGGTAATTTAAAACTGGATCATTTTATTAGAAACGATAAATCATATTTCATAAGCTGGGACAAAGCAAAAATAGGTTCTCCAGTTTTTGATATATATAAATTATATCAAAATCATGCCTTAGATTTTGATTTTAAACCACTTTTTAAAATATATGAAGAAATATATCCTCTTACCAAAGATGAGAAAGAATTACTTCATATTCTAATAAGCATGCCAAATATTATAAAATTAAATAAAAATGAATACGATAATTGTAAAAACATCAGCCATGAATTAGATAAAATATATAAGACTGAAAAACTAATTTTACCAGAAACATCTAAAGAGTGAGATAAAAAGAAACATAAAAATTATAAATAATAAAAATACATTAAATCTTGTAACTACAAATAATGTAATAATTAATTGGTAAAATAAAATAATTCCAGAGACAAGACATAAAAGACTCCAAATGCCAAATTTCATAAGTATCACCTATGAATAATATATGAATGAAAAATATAAAGGTTAAAAAAATAAGAATAACACATCAGTTATTCTTATTTATTTTACTTATTTCTTCTTCGTTAAGCCCTGTAACTTTAGCTATCAACTGAATATTTAGTTTTTCTTCTAACATCTTTTTAGCTGTTTCTATTTTTGCCTTAAGTGTTCCTTGTTTTAACCCTTGTTCTAACCCTTGTTCTAATCCTTGTTCTAATCCTTCTTCAAGTCCTTCTTCTCTTGCTTCTTCTTTGGCATATTTGATAGTATCGTATTTTTCAATTTCAGCTAAAGCTTCTCTTTCCCATTCTGTAAGTACAAAATCATCAAAATTCATCTTTTCCACTTCCTCCATAAATATTTTAACATCTTCCTTACTTAATATATGGCATATTACCTCATATAGCTCACTATATGTTCTAGATGATAAAGCTACTAACCATAGCTGTCCTTTTGTAAGTTTTTCATGTTTATTATAATATAAATTTCGGTAGTATTCAACGTTTTTAACATGAATTGAAAATTTGTCTATCAATGCTTCGTTACTATATTTGCTTCTTACTTCATATACATCTTCTCCTTTTTTACTGTTCAAATCTCGCGCGTTGATATTTAATTGATATAAATATGCTTCATCCGCTTTTTTAGCTTCTTCTCCTTTTTTTAAGATAATACCATAGAGCTTAGCCATATAGATAAAATTTCGTCTTTTTACACTTTTAAATTTGCTTCTATTAGCTTCTACATTCACTATTATATGGTCATCTAGAAATACTAAGATATCAACTTTCTTTTAATATTCGTTTTTCATCTCACTAGGTAATTCATTATTAGAAATACTTATTTTAGTTTCTTCTGGCCTCATATCTAAATTCAGCTGTTCAATTAGAAATAATTTTAAAAAGTCAAGGTTTCTACTGAAGAAAGATTTAAAGGCACTATCCATCGTAAGCTGTATCATCCCTTTATTATTTTTAAAATTTTCTTCATCTAGGGCTTCATAATAATCTTTATCTTTTTCCAAATCTTTTTCCTTTCTACTGACTCTTTTATATCTTTTAAGGATAAGATTACTCCTACTTAATTTTACCCTCTATATTAGATATTCTAGATATAATTTCTATTTCCTTTTTTTCTTATAAAAATTTGAAATTTACACGCAAAAAAAAATAATGTATAATGAAAATAGGGTGGTAATATGAAAAAAAATGGATTTGTCACATCCGCATTATTATATGGAATACTATCGCTATTTTTGGTACTGATTTTAGGTACAGTCGCTATTGTTGGCAACCGAAAAATAGCCAATGATAAGATAAAGCAAAGTGCTCTAGACGATGTTCAAAATTTAACAACAGATGATAGTTGCTTTGAATTTGACTCTAGTACAAATACTATTACAAAATATCATATAGAAAAAGAAGAATGCCCAAAAACAGTTTTTATTCCAGAAAAAATTGATGGTATTACTGTTGAAAATATAGGCTCTAAAGCCTTTGAAAATAATAGTTTAATTAATGTAACTATTAAATCCAATATTAAATCAGTTTCATCTGATTCATTTAATGGAAATGACAAAGTGTTATTTATCATTAAAGATTCTTCTATATTGGAAGAAGAGTCATCTAGTAACTTGTGGGGAGCAACTCACGTAGCCGTAAGAATAGATTAAGTATCAAAAAGATACTTTTTTCTTTTACTAAAATAATGTATAATATAAAAAGAAAAAAGGTGATAAAATGTTTGTCGATGAGATGATAGTTGAATTATACGCTGGTGATGGCGGAGATGGATGCATGGCTTTTAGAAGAGAAAAATATGTAGCTTTAGGTGGACCATTTGGCGGAAACGGTGGTAAAGGTTCTGATATCATATTTAAAGTAGACCCAGGCCTAAATACTTTAGTTGACTTTAAATATAGAAGAATAATTAAAGGAAATAATGGTGAAAATGGACTTGGTAAAGGCAAACACGGAAAGAATGCTGAAGATATTGTAATTCCTGTTCCCGAAGGAACTATAGTCACTGATTATGACACCAATTTAATAATTGCTGATTTAACTAAAGAAGGGGAGGAGATAGTAGTTGCTAAAGGTGGTAGAGGTGGAAGAGGTAATATGGCTTTTGCTACTCAAAGTAACCCTGCTCCAAAATATGCTGAAAATGGCGAACCAGGCGAGTATCGAAAAGTTAAAGTAGAATTAAAACTTATGGCCGATGTTGGACTTGTCGGTATGCCAAGTGTTGGGAAATCGACCATAATATCTAAAATATCCGCATCAAAGCCTAAAATTGCTGACTATCCTTTCACGACATTAAAACCTAATTTAGGCGTTGTAAAAGTAGAAGATTATAGCTTTG
The DNA here is from genome assembly GCA_900318075.1 of uncultured Bacillota bacterium. Lineage (GTDB taxonomy): Bacteria > Bacillota_I > Bacilli_A > RF39 > UBA660 > Coprosoma. Next base: position 11,729 of record ONJI01000033.1, read on the forward strand.
TCGTTGCTGATCTTCCAGGTCTCATTGAAGGAGCTTCCTTAGGTAGTGGTTTAGGTGATAAATTTTTAAAACATATAGAAAGGACTAAAGTAATCGCTCATGTTATAGATATGAGTGGATATACTAACGATCCTTATAATGACTATGTAGTAATTAATAAAGAACTTGAAAAATTTAACGAAAACTTACTTAAGAAAAAACAAATAATAATTGCTAATAAAATGGATATGCCAAATTCTAAAGAAAATCTGGAAAAATTTAAGTCAAAAGTAAAAGAGCCAATATATGAAATTTCAGCAATTAAAGGAGAAGGCTTAGATAAAGTAATTCATGCTTTAGCCGAAACTTTAAAAAAACTTCCTAAAACTCCTCTATATGAAAACGACAAATTTGAAAGTCATGTCTTATATAAATTTGAAGAAGAAAAACCATATACGATTATAAGAGAAAATGACACCTGGATAGTTAAAGGTGATAAAGTAGAAAAATTATTTAAAATGAGTAGACTTGATACCGATGAAGCTATACTCAGATTTTCAAATAAACTAAGAAAAATGGGCATCGATGATGAACTTAGAGAAAGAGGAATTAAAGAAGGCGACATCATAAAAATATTAGATTTTGAATTTGAATTTAAAGAATAATTAACGCAATTATTTCATTGCATAATAAAACCAGGTTAATACCTGGTTTTAGTTTTACATATTATTTATTTTTTTCGTTTAAAAATCTTTTTAATAAGAAAGTCATGAAATATGGGAATGTATAAAATTTGCCATTAAATCCTATATTTTTATTACATAGTTTAATACCATATTTAACATTTTTATATTGTTTTTCTTCTATTAGTTTATTTAATGAATAAGTTGCATTATCTGATGATTTAACTTCTACTGGAATTATATTTTGCTCATCTCTTATTATGAAGTCCATTTCAATTTTATTTTGTTCATCTCTAAAGAAGAATAAATCAAATCCGGCTTTAGTAAGCATTTCAGCAACTATATTTTCGTATAAAGCGCCTTTATATGTCCCAAAGTTTTGATTATTTCTTAAATCTTTTTGTGATTCTTCATCAAGAGATCCTATTAATAATCCTGTGTCTCCAAAGTATAGTCGATAATTATCTGGATTATAATTAACTTTTAATGGCATTTCTAAATGGTCAAGAGAATAGCTTATATTAATTATTCCAGCTCTATTTAGCCAATCTATAACTCCGACATACTCTCTATTTCTTGCACCATCTTTAAGTTTAGTAATTTGAAATTTTTTATTGTCATTACCAAGAAATATTTTGACTTTTTTATAGGCATCTAATATTTTTGATTTATCAAGACCACCTGCATATTTTGTAATATCTTCTTCATAGTCAGTTAGTAGTTCTTGCTGTGCTGCTAAAATGCCACTAAAATTCTTATTGTCAATAAATGTACTTACAATTTCAGGCATTCCACCGGTTATTAGGTAATCTTTGAAATTACTCATCATTACATCATATTGAGTATTTGTTAATGGTTTAACTTCCTTCATACAAGTATATAAATCTTCAATTTGTTCATTGCTACATCCTTTAGCCCATAGGTATTCTTCAAAATCTAGTGATCTCATTGTATAATCTTCTTTATTACCTACACTATTTGAATGTATTTGATTATAGTTAATTCCCATTAATGATCCAGAACAAATAACATCAAATCTGCCATCTTCATGAAAAAATTTTAAAGAAGTTGCTGTATCAGGAAATTCTTGCATTTCATCAAAGAATATTAAAGTATCTCCAGGTATGAATTTGAAATCACTGTTTAATAAGCTTATATTTTTAATTACCTTATCTGGAGTATAACCATCTTGAAATATTTGAGTAAACTGTGGCATAGAAACATAGTTTATTTCAATAAAAGATTTATAGTTTTCTTTGCCAAATTTTTCTATTGATGTTGTTTTTCCAATTTGTCTTGCACCTTTAATTATTAGTGGTTTTCTGTTTTTTGAATTTTTCCAGTCAATTAAATAATCATCAATTTTTCGCTTTAATTCCGCCATTTTATCACTCTCCAAAATAATTTTATCACATTTTTAGAAAGAAAATCAATATAAAAAATCACATTTTTAGAAAGAAAAAGCGACACAAAAATCACATTTTTAGAAAACTGTTATATACTTAAACAAAATTTCATTAATTATTTTACGCATTTTAATTATTAACACATTCATTATCTAAAGCTTATAAGATATTAGAGTATTATTTTAAACTAATGTCCTCATTCCTAGAAATAGAACATTATACTTATATTTAATCAATCAGTACGCCATCAAATCGATAATAATTTTAAGACCGAATTGATGAAACACTATACAAAAAAACTTAGTCATCAATAACACAAATACTTTATATTTAGTAATACCATTTTTAAGTAATGGTAATGCACTTTCAAAAATAATGCATGCTTTTTTTACTTCACAATCTATTGACAAAAGGCTTCATAAAAATGTATACTTAACTTATAGTAGATAATCACTAAAAATAGGAGTGAAGAATATGTATAAGGGAAGAAGAAATAGAAAAATAATAATAGGAAGTTTATTAAGCCTTTTATTAATGATAACAGTAGGCTATGCCGCTTTTCAAACAAGATTAGAAATAAAAGGATCAAGTAAAATAACCAGTAACTGGGATGTTAGAATAACTAATGTAACATCAGGAACTGCAACAGGAAATGCTGAAAATGCATCAGAACCAACCTTTACAGATCTAACAGCCTATATGGAAGCAAACCTCTATGAAAAAGGTGCATCAATGGAATATGATGTAACTATATCAAATAGAGGAACTTTTGATGCTAACCTAGATAATATAATAACCACACCTTCTAGTAATGATGCCGTCATTATTACTTTTTCAGGTTATACAAAAGGAGAACCACTCCTTAAAGGACAAGATAAAGTAATCCATGTAAAAATAGAGTATAATCCAGAATATAATGGAAATGCTGAAGTATCAGGTACATCATCTGTTGAATTCCAGTATGTTCAGGGAGAAGGAAGCAATATACCAGTAACTACAAGATACCTACTTACATATGATTATGCTGAAAATGGAGGAACAACTTCAAATACTCAAAATGAATATTTAGATGAAGGAACAATAGTAAACCTAGAAGAAAAAACAGCTACTAAAGAAGGCTATACATTTGTTGGATGGAATACTGATAAAGATGCCAATACTGGTTTATCTACAACAACTATGACAGCAGATACTTCTTTATATGCCATATTTAAAAAAGATATAACTATAACATATACTAAAGATGAAAATGTTACAAGTATTGGAAAAGAAAGTGATACTTGCAGCATGTATAATAAAGAAACTACATGCAGTTTAACATTACCAATTATTACAGTAACTAGTGGAAATTATGAAGTAGATGGTTGGTATGAAGGTAGTACTAAAGTAGGAACTTCAAATGATACAATTACTGTTTCAGAAAATAAATCATTAGTTGCTAAAGCAATATTAAATGGATTTACTTTAACTTATAATTATAATGGGGCAACTGGTGGAAATAGTGAAACTAGTAAATTAGTAACTAATACTTATGGAACTTTACCTGTTCCAACTAAAGAATATACGGTAACTTATAATTATAATGGCGCAACTTCTGGTAATAGTAAAGCGACTGATACTGCTTCATCAACCTTTGATGGCTGGTATAAAGAAAGTACATTTAATAATGTAGTAACATCTAATACTCCATACACATTAACTACTGATAGTACGATATATGCAAGATGGACTGATGGAACTGTTACATTGCCAACTCCAGAAAAAACAGATTATAGTTTTGCAGGCTGGTATAGTGATTCATCATTTACAGCAAAAGTAGGCGATGGGGGAGACGTTTATACACCAACTAGTGATATAGAATTATTTGCTAAATTTACTGCACCTCCAGTACTTCAGTCTTGGACTTCATCAGCATCAACAGACTTTCATTCAAGTACTTATAAATCTAAAATAACTTCAGTAGTATTTGAAGACCATACAAACGTGCCAGAAGGGGCAACTTCATGGGATGTAGGCGCTACTAAAGATGGTGGAGTAATGGCCTGGGTTACAACTGATCCTAATGACTCTACTAAATATACCCTTCATATAGGAGGTAATGGTGGAGTTATAGCTAATGCGGATTCATCAAATATATTTAGAAACTTTACTAACTTAAAAAGTATAAATTTTGGAAAAAACTTTGATACAAGTAAAGCCCAAAATATGAGCTATATGTTTTATTACTGTTCAAACTTAAATACAATTGATTTAGAAAATATAAAAACAGATAATGTAACTAATATGTCATATATGTTTAGATACTGCTCTTCATTTACAACCTTAGATGTATCTAGCTTTAATACGTCAAATGTATCTGATATGAGGTATATGTTCGGTAATATGACTAATTTAACTACTATATATGCCTCAGATAATTTTGTAACTACTGGAATTACAACTAGTAGTAATGGTGCTTCTATGTTTTCAAGTGACTCTAAACTAGAAGGTGGAAATGGAACTAAATTTTCATCAAGCTATACTAATATGGCAAGAGCTAAAATAGATAAAACAGGACAAGCTGGTTATTTTACAGATTATTTATCTGTAAGAGTTGCAACTTCTGCAACAACTAATTCGATTACAGTAACAGGAGGATTACATTCTGATTTAGGAAATATTACTAAATATGAATTTTCTTCCGATGATGGAGCTACTTGGATAAATAATGGAACAAGTAATGTTTATACATTTTCATCACTTACTAGAAATACATCATATCCTATTAAAGTAAGAGTAACAACCACATCTGGAACTTACACATCAAATACTAAAAATGTTACAACAAATGATATTGCAGAGCCTACTTATAAAGTAAAATATACATCTGCTACTAATGGAGATGTTACAATAACATATCCTAGTGGCTGCGGAAGTACTTATACATGTAAATATACTAAAAATAATAACTCTCCAGTTACCGTCACCAGCACAACTAAAGTAGTAAACTATACAGCAGATGGTGAGCTTACAGCTACTGTTTCTGATGGAACTAATACTGTAAGTAGTTCATTTACAGTAACTATGCCAACTAAAGTAATTAGCCCATATGGTGTTGATATGTTAGTAATGAAAGCAGGAGACGGACTATATGAAAATAGTGATGGTTCTTATACATATAAAGGTGAGAACCCTGCAAATTATATAAAACTAGGAACAGATATGTATAGAATAATGGAAATAGATAAAGATGGTAATTTAAAAGTAATAAGAGATGCAACTATATCTTTGCCATGGGAC
>ONJI01000013.1 GCA_900318075.1 uncultured Bacillota bacterium
GCCATTTTTGGTTTCGTAGCTCAGTCGGTAGAGCAGAGGACTGAAAATCCTCGTGTCGGCAGTTCGATTCTGTCCGAAACCACCATCTTAATAATTCATTGATATATCAATTTAGTATAATAGGGACAGCTATAAGGTAGTTTAGTCTCCCAAATTTGCGTCCATAGCTCAATTGGATAGAGCGTTTGACTACGGATCAAAAGGTTGCGGGTTCGACTCCTACTGGACGCGCCATATGTATCGGGAAATAGTTCAACTTGGTAGAGCACCTGGTTTGGGACCAGGGGGTTGCAGGTTCAAATCCTGTTTTCCCGACCACTTGTAAATTAACCTTGATTTTTCAAGGTTTTTTATTTAACATTTACTCAAACAAAAAACTGTTATTTAACAGTTTTATTTTGCACTTATATCAACAATATCTGAAAGGGGAATAAGTTCATTTTCCATAGTAATTAGATGAGTACTGTTTCTTCCAACTATTCTTTTGGTAATTGTTCTATCTTTAAGCTTTATCACAACATCAGCCTTATAAATATAACTAGGAGAATTAAAAATATCATTTAATTTTTGATTGATATTTTTCTTTGGTAATGTTATGTCTCTTTCTATATTTTTGCCATTATCGGTTGTAATACTTTCATGGTCAGAATAAAAAACATTCTCATTATTACCAGCGTTTTTATCCACTTTATTGGCAAACACTTTAGGTAGTTTTTTCTCCAATATAATCACCTCTATCAAATATTATGCTTATTAAATTAAAACTTGCTAAAAAGTTTGTTAATTTTCATTGTAAAAACTATTCCTAACAAAAATAACAATATTCCTATTATAATTTCAAAAATATTAATATTAATTTTAAATATTGAATTAAACATAGTTAAAAGCGAACCACACATAAACCCCAGTACACAAATATAAGCGCGAATTTTATATCTTTTGAAAACAAAATTTAATAATTTAGAAACTAGTACTGTACTAATTATAAACCCTAAAATAAAGTTAAAAGAAATATAAAAAGATGCACTAAAAGTTAAAACACCATTAATTACGTCTAATAAATTTTCATACCATCCTAGAGCCATAAATATAGCTGTTCCGCTAATGCCTGGAATAATAGTTGTAAGTGATTCAATTGTCCCCATTAAAAAATAATGATTGCTAGAACTAGTATCACCACTGTTTAAATTAGTAAGTATAATAATTAAAAAAAATGAAATGAGAAAAATTATAATATTTGAAAGCTTAAAGTCCTTCTTTTCAATTTCTGATGTTATCTCAGGCATGCCACCAATGATTAAGCCTACAAAAAATAACATTGTAGAAAGATAATAATTATTTAGACACCATTTTATTCCCATACTGAATAATAAAATTCCTCCGAAAGCTCCAACTAGTAGAAAAAATAAAAATATAAGATCATCTAGTTTTATTTTCAACGGATGACCTAAAATATCTAATAATCGCTCGTAGACGCCTAAAGAAATGGACAAAACTGCTCCACTAACACCAGGAATAATTTTCGCAATTCCTATTATAAATCCTTTAAGAATTAACAATACATAGTTCATATTTAAATATATTAAAAAAAATTTAATTTATTAAAAAAATAACATATTTAATATGTTATTTACAAGTAAACCCTTCTTTTTCATAGTAAGATTTAATACTTTTTTTAGAACCATTACTATCAAAACCGGTGTTTTTTTTATCTTTATCATTCATTTTTTCAAGATTAAATTTAATAATAGTTTTAATTTCATCACCAGAACTACTTATATCAGTTTCTACCCCTTTCTTACCTTCATAAGAAGATAAAATATCCTTAAACCTGCCAGTCATTACAAGAAAATAATCTTTATAATCATCACTAACATTCATAATAGTTTCTAAACTAGCCTTAGTTATAACTTTATTTTCAAATGATATTGAGACATTGTATTTTATTTTACCGGTATCATTACTTTCTTCTTTAGTACACATAAGCGATTGCTTGCCACAACCAGAAAGAAGTGCACAAAAAATAAATATAACAAATAACTTAACTATCCTCATTAATACCACCTAAAACTAATATACACTCTAGAAAACAAATTATCAATATAGAAAAAGAAAAAACATATAAAAATTATTTTTTTCCTATTTTAAATATGAAATTACCTTAAATATCATGAAAACTATGAGATTCATAATTACGATAGTCGCTCCCGTTGGTGTAGCATATATAAATGAAATTACTAGACCTATAATAAATGAAATGATAGATATAAAAACACTTGATATTACTACACTTTTAAAGTTTTTAAAAATTTGCATTGAAGAAAGCGTTGGAAAAATAATTAAACTGGAAATTAATAAAGATCCCATAAGTCTCATGCCTAATACGACCGTAATAGAGCATAGACTTGCAAAAATCATATTATATAAGTCTGTATTAATACCGATAGATTTAGCAAAATCTTCATCAAAGGTAATTGCAAAAATTTTATGATAAGAAATAATATATAAAAGCATTACTAAAATTGACAAAATAATACTTATAATTAAATCGGTTCTATTAATAGATAAAATACTTCCAAATAAGTAACTATTTATATCCGTATTAACTCCTTTTGTCACTGATATAGCAAAAGTTCCGATTGCTAGAGAACTTGCTGAAATAAGTGCGATAGCTGAATCACCATGTATTTTAGAATTATTATTTAATTTTAATATGAAAAATGAAACAATTATTACAATAGGTGTTGCAAACTCTAGAGGTGCAAACCCTAAAATAGTTGCAATTGCAAAAGCACCAAAACTAACATGCGATAGACCATCACCAATCATTGAATTTCTTCGGAGTACTAAGGATACACCAATTAATGAAGCACATAATGAAATTAGTATACCAACTATAAAGGCTCTAACCATAAAAGAGTATGAAAACATTTCTATTATACTATTCATTGTGAACGCTCCTTACAAAATCTGAAGTACTACCGAAAAATATATTATCTTCGCGAAGTGATAGAATTTTATTGCCTATTAAATTGTTGTGATCCAAATCATGAGTGATCATTATTACTGTTATATTATGATTTTTGTTTAAATCAACTATTGTTTTATATAAATCCTTTTTTGATTTACTATCTAAGTTGTTAGAAGGCTCGTCTAATATAAGAAGTTTAGAAGTAGAACATAAACTTCTAGCAAGCAGCACTTTTTGCCTTTGCCCACCAGATAAATCACAGAAGTTTTTATCTTTTAAATTTTCTATTTCAAGTATCTTTAAAATTTTTAAAGCGAGATCCTTTTCACTTTTAGTATAAAAAGATTTAAAACCTAATCTATTAAGTGTTCCCGATAATACAATTTCGTAAACTGAAGCTGGAAAATTAGAATTTACTTTTATTTCTTGAGGCATATATCCTATAAAATTTTGTTTTAAACCATTATAAATTATTTTTCCCTTCATAGGTTTTATGAGTCCAAGCAACCCTTTAATAAGCGTTGATTTCCCGGCTCCATTAGGACCTACAATACATATAAAATCGTTTTCTTCTACCTCGAAGTTAAGACTTTTAAATATTGGCACGTTATCGTAACCAAGAGAGAGATTTTTTACTTCAATTAAGCTCATTAGTTTAAAGCCTCCTTTAAAACATTTATATTTTTTTTCATGATTTGTAAGTAAGTAATTTCAGCATCAAAGTCCTTTTGCGAAATATTGTGTGCACTATTAAATTCTAGCACTTTAGCTCCTGTTTCATCAGCAATGGCTTTGGCAATTTTACCACCGGATAGTTCTATATAGAACACGGCTGGCACTTTATCTTCTTTAACTTTATCTATTAGAAATGAAATAGTTTTAGCACTTGCCTCAGTTTGCTCTGAGCACCCAGGAAAAGCCGCATAATATGATAAACCATATTCATCTGCAAAATAACGAATTGGAAATCTATCGCCAAAAATTATTTCCCGTCTTTGCGCATTACTTACTAGCGACCTGATTTCATTATCAATATCGGTAAGATCATTAATATAATTATTAGTATTCTTTTCATACATATTCTTATTTTTAACATCGATTTTAATAATTTCATCTTTTAATTCACTTATTATTTTTATCGCATTAATCGGACTCGTCCAGACATGCTCATCATATTCAGTTTCTTCTTCATGTGCTTCCATACCTAAAACAGTTTCTTCTTCTTTTAGAGTAACTAAATCCATTAGTTTAATTATTTTAGTCCTATCAGTATCAACATCATTTAAAATATCACTAACCCAATTATCAGATTCCCCACCAACATATATAAAAATATCACTTTTTTTAATATTTATGATATCTTGAGGTGTAGGCTCAAAATCATGAATTTCAGAACCTGGTTTTATTAACATTTTAACATCAATGTCTTCACTCCCTTTAGTTATAGCTCGCGCAAAATCATAACCTGGGAAACTAGTACTAATTATAGTTAATTTATCATTTTTATTTGTCTCGCAGCCAGTTAACAAGAAAGAAAAAACTGTCACAGCAGCTAAAACAATAAACACTTTTTTCATATTATCCTCCTATCAAAAGATCTCAATCACGTATAAGAATATTTAAAGACTTTTTGTACAGTTATCACATAGGCCATTTATAATGATATTCTCTCTGTTTGCTTTAAAATGATGTTTTTTAAAAATATGACTAGATAAATCACCAATGCACTCACAGTCGACATGTTCCATCTTTCCACACTGTTCACATCTTAAATAAAAATGATTTTCTTCATCACAGTGTTCCAAATATTGATAGTAAGTCATATTATCATTTCTAATAAATTTACTTAGAACGCCATCATCAACAAGCTTATCTATAAATCTATAAATCGTCGTTAAACCAACTTTTTTATTTAACACTATATGTATATCTTTAATAGTAAAATCTTTTTTTTGTTTCTTTACGGCATCCAAAATTAAACTTTTTTGTTTTGTATTATATGATTCGCCTCTAGCCATATAATCACCCCTTCAATCTGAAAATCATTTTCATATTCGATTATACAGCATAACATAAAAAAAATCAATAAAAAACAATTGATAATCAATAGTTAAATAAAAACATATAAGATGTATATTTGAAAATATAAAATGCTACCAAACATGGAGAAGCATTTGCATAATTAATTTTTTCCATATATAATACACATAGAAAACAAAAAAGGAGATTATAAAATGTACGAAGGTAATAATCCAATACTAGACTATGAACAAGTAGAAGAAAAGTTAAAACAAATAGTATCCAGTTCAGATTTAATAACTCAGCATCCTGACCTTGCAACAACTAAATTTGGCCTTCCAATTCACTACTATACCATAGGACATGGAAATAAAGAAATAGTAATTACAGGAGGAACTCATGGTTCTGAAATTGTTACTGTTGATTTTGTTTTAAAATTGATGGAAGAATTAACAAAAAAAGAAGGTAAGTTTAAAGATGTTAACCTAGACGAATACACATTTCATATCATCCCATTATTAAATCCTGAAGGATATTTAATATCGACATCGGCAGCAAGAAAACTAATTCCAAGAAATATGCCGGCAAAAGAAGCTGAAGAAATATGTAGACAGTACTATTTAGCCTATAGACAAGACGATAGAGATACAATCGAAAGAAGAAAACAAGGTATCGAGCCAGATAGAACATCAATAAAGAGATATCAAGAAATGTTTAAAGATATAGATTATACATGTATTCCAGAACAATATAAAGAACTTAGAGAAAGAGTAAAAGAAATATATGAAAGATATCCTGATCTTCCAAAAGGATCAATTATCAACTGGAGTGCTAATGGAGACGGAATAGATATCCAATCAAACTCAGTACATAATAAAAATATAATAGAAAAAGTGCAAGCAAATGAACATGCATTTGGAACATTAAGACATGAAAATATAGATCAAGCACATCCCGGACCAATAGGCTGCCCATATATACCAGAAGAAGGCTTTAAATCAACAATTGAAACCCAAGTTATAACTAATCTTTTAGAATCATTACATCAAAAAGGGACACTTGTAGGATACGAAAATTTTCATTCATCTGGTGGATTAGTTTATCAAAGACCGTGTCGAAATGGCAATGGAGTAGAAATAAGCGAGGACATGTATTGGGAAAGAATAGTTAATAATATATTCGAAGCAATATCGTATGCAAGTAAAACATATAAAAATGCAGCTGATAAAGAACATTCACAATATAGAGTTCTAAAAGGCGGCGGAGTGCCATCTTCAACTAATGACGTATTTAGAATGAAATATCCAGCAGATCTATTAATCGAACTATCAGGCATGGGAGGTAACCCAATAGGACCATATGGAGATTTAGAAGGAAACTATAATAATATCATTAATTCTAATATTGAAGCATATGCAAGCTTTTTAAAAAATTATAGTATTATAAATATAGTATCAGAAGCAGCACAGAACTTGTTTATTAGAATCATGAATGAACACAATGAAACAGCTGATGAAAGTTTGAAAGAAGAATACATACAAAAAGTTTATGAAATAGCTGAAGTACTTATGGAAGAAGTATTTGAATATATTGATGAAGAAAAAAAGCAAGAATTAATCGAATTAATGAATAGTGGATTCTTTTCTGAAGAAATCTCAGAAAGATATAAAAAACATTAATATAAATGGTTGTGGATTAAGAAAGAAGGTATTAATTGTGTAAATCAAATGTACCTCTTTTTATTTATATGAAAATTTCCTTTGCTAAAAACTTTCTAACACAAACAATTATTCTTGTCAAAATAATTATAATAAAGAATATATTTTAAAGAATATAAGAAATTATAAATCCATAATTTTTTTGGAAAAATAATATAAAAAAACCATTGGTAATCAATGGTTAAATACAAAAATGGTGGAGAATAAGGGAGAAAACATCTTCTATCTATAAATTGCTAATTCCTTATTTTTAAAGCCTTTTCAGACTATTAAATAATAGTTTAATCGCTAAAAAAGTACTTAAAATCTTCTTATTTGAGAACAAAATAAGGAGGAAATAAAATGCCAGTATTTAAAATTAATCATCAAACAGGATATACTGTAATGAGTAACTATCATTTAAGAGATAAAAACTTATCATATAAAGCAAAAGGATTATTATCTTTCATGTTAAGCCTTCCAAAAGACTGGGATTATTCAGTAAATGGACTCGTTAAACTTAGTAAAGAAGGATTGAAAGCAGTTAGAAGTATGTTAAAAGAACTAGAAGAAAACAATTATCTTATTAGAGAAAAAGTAAGAGATGAATATGGAAAATTTGACTATGAATATAACATATATGAAATGCCATATAGCCATTTTGGGCATACGGATAAAGGGAATGCCGAAAAAGACACACAAATAAATACTAATAAACAAAATACTAATTACAAAGATAAAAATGATAAACCTGGTCCATTAGTAAGTGAACTTATAAATAATAACTTCATAAGTAGTTCAGACTTAAATATACCATATTACAATGACATACTTGATAACGCTTTAGAAGAGTACAAATACTACGATGTAATAAGGGTATTAAATTATATAATAAATAAATGGAAAGAAAGCAACGGATATGATGAAAATGGAAATAAAATTATAAACAAATATGGATACTTCAAATCAGCTTTAATAAACAATTTAAGAAAAATTAATACTGAAGTTGAATTAGATTATTAAAAAATGATATATTTTAAAAAAAGCTTGTTAATTAAAACACGTTTCAATTATGGAACGTGTTTTAAATGTCTAAGTTCAAAGGTAATTTCTGCTTATAAGTGATAACTAAATTGTGTAATGCACGAGTCATTGCAACATATAATAATTTCATATCTAAAATATTATCTTCATCGTAATTTATATTACTAGCATCGTATATAATTACACCATCAAATTCTAATCCCTTACACAAATAGCACGGCATGATGCATATTCCATCTGAATATTCTTGGACTTTATCTGTAATACATTTAATATCAAATACATCTTTTAAAAAAGTATTTAGTTCAATAGCTTGTTTACTGTTTTTAGTTATTATAGCAATATTGTGATTTTCTTTTTTGATTAAGTTTTGAAGTAATAATATAATATCACTATTTTGTTTAATTTTTTCGTATAAAACTTTATCGCCATGTCTAATTACTGCATCAGCTTGTAACAAATTTAGATGTTTATTTATTTTATTAGCTTCATTCATTATTTCTATTGTTGTACGGTAGCTTTTATTAAGATTTTTAATTTCAGCGTTTTTAAATATATATTTTTTAATACTGTCCCAATTATCTAAACTTCTGTATGAATAAATTGATTGAGCAATATCCCCATAGATGCTAAAGCTAGATTTAGATAGAATTTTTTTTAATACATAAAATGTAAAATCATTATAATCTTGTGCTTCATCAATTACGACATGTTTATATGATGAAAAATTTTTAAAAAATGCAGACAAAGAACAATTATATTTATTTTTTAATATGCTAAATAAAATTACCCCTGAGTTAATAACTGAAATTATTAATCAAATGGAATATGAAAATAATTGCGTGTTACCTGAAGATTTTAAATTAGCATTATTTAAGGGATTTGCATTTAATAAATGGCAAATAGAAGAATGTTATAGAAGAATTAATAAGGATAGGACGAAAGCTTTATGCAAAAAAAATTAATATTTATAAGTGGAACAATAGGATCTGGTAAAACTACTTTATCAAAGAAAATAATTAATACTATACCTAATTCTATTATGTTAGATGGCGATTGGTGTTTTCAGCAAGGATGTGATTGGCATTTTGATGAAACTACTAAACAAATGGCTATAAAAAATATAATATATGTTTTAAACAATTTTTTAGAAAACCCTAATTTTGAAACAGTTATATTTTGCTGGACATTACATAGACAGGCCATGATGAATCAAATATACAATTCTTTGAATATGAATAATGTTAGTTTTTATCATTTTAGATTATTATGTTCTGATGAAGTTTTAAAAGAAAGAATTACTAAACGATTTTTTGATAGAAGAAGTGAACTTGGTATAGAGTATAATGAAAAAGATATTGAAAATATGTTATTGGGTTCTATAAAAAAGAAATCTCTTTATGTTGAGGATGGTTCTATTGTACTTGATGGAGATGCTAATTTAGAACAACTTAGTGAGGAAATAATTGAAACAATATCACAGTCAGATAAAATTAAAGTAAAGACTGTTGATAGAAATCAAAAAAAAGTGTAAAATTATACTAGAGGTGATTATGTGACGATAACTATGATTGATGAAGATAGTCGTTTTGGGTGTCGTTCTGGAGCAATTATATTTAATGAAGATAAAACTAAAATTCTTCTTGAAAATCAAGATAATGGACGTTATATGTTTCCTGGTGGAAGAATTGATGTTCTTGAAGATAGTAATACAGCAATTACTAGAGAGTTAGAAGAAGAATTAAATTTAAAAATAGATTTAAAATTAAAGTATATTCTAGAAATGTTTTTAAATTTACCTAAGAAGAAATATCATGAAATCGGATTTTATTATTTAGCTAATATAGATGAAAAAAAAGTTACAAATAAAACTAAGTCATTAGACGGAGATGGAATTTTTGAATGGATTTCTATAGAAAAATTAAAAGATTATAAAATTTTAGCTAAACCTTTAAAAGATATCATATGTAAAAAAATTGAAAATGATGGTTTAGAACATATAGTATATAGAGAATATTAATGAAACAAATTTTTAAAAAGAGGAAAAAATAATTTTCCTCTTTTTAGTATAAAATTCGCGAAATATGTAAAGGGTATGGGATATTTCCCATATATAGAATTTGTATATACAAATTCAGTGCTGGCTATCCTATTTCCTTTTCAATATAGATTCGTATTTTTTCTCTATGTTAGTTAATAATCTAACAATAACATCAGCCTTTTTTAATAGTTTTTCATCTATGTCAGGCTGTTTTTTTAAATAATTATGTATATCATTAAAATATTCCTTAGTATCAGCTGCTATGTGTCTCTTTTGATCTATAAAAAACATCATCATTTTTTCTTCTTCTCTTTTTTCCTGAACAAACTTATCGTACATTTCATATGAAACAATTATATTTTCCATTCCATATTTTATTGTCTCGTCCGCATAGCCGACCATTTTAGCCGTTTTTTTAAAAGGTAAATCCAAATATTTTTCAAAACCTTTTAAAGTTAAAAGAGAAGGCTTAATCCTAAGTCCTTTTTCAATATTATTTATTTCAGTGTGGCTAACATCACATAAATCAGCAAGCTTTCTCGCTGATAATCCCTTTTTCTTTCGTGCTTGTTTAATTAAGCTACCTAAATCTTCTTTTCTATTCATCATTTAAGGCCACTTCCTATCACACTTAAATTATACCACATTTTCTCTTTTTTTAATATTTTTTTGGAAACTAGTTGACAAAAATAAATTAAAATGATAAATTGAATTATGGAAAGTAGTTTCCAAAAAACAGAAAGGAGGGTATTATGTCATATACCGAACTATTTAAAATTATATCAACTCCATGGGCTAGTATTAATGATATTATGAAAATTGCTGGCTGTGGAAAAGATAGTGCAAGAAAGATAAGAGATTCAATAATTCATATAATAAAAGAAGAAAAAAAGGATATACCTTATAGTAAGAAAAAAGTAATACCAACCAAAAGAGTTATTGAATACTTAGATCTAGACATCGAATACGTTAAAGACATGGCTATGAAAGAATATGAACTTAAACGTATGAAGGAAAAAACTAATGTCAGTTACTAAAGATAAAAGAACAAATTTATGGAAATTTAGAACTTATATAACAGATAGTCTAGGAAATAGAAAACAACATCAAAGAAGTGGCTTTAAAACAAAAAAAGAAGCCCTAAAAGCAGAGCAGAACTTTATAAAAGAGCATGCAAACTCCTGTGATATGACCTTTGGTGAGCTTTGGAACATCTACGAAAAACATATAAAACTTAAACTAAAGTATAATTCATATAGAACAATAAAAAATAGAATAGAAACCCATGCCTTACCATATTTTAAGGACTACAAATTAAGTAAAATAGACTCCTGTACATATACAAACTGGCAAGCAGAATTAGAAGATGCAGGATATAGCTATAAATATAAAAGCTCTTTGCATGGAGCAATTAGAACTATGCTTAATTATGGGATTAAATTTTATGGACTTAAAAATAATATAGCAAGCTCAGTAGGAAACTTTTCAAAGAGAAATGAAATACCAAAAGAACATACAATTTGGACACATGAAGAATTTAAAAAATTTATAAATGTTGTGGATAATGATATGTATAAATTATTCTTTGAAACACTTTTTTACACAGGATTAAGATTAGGAGAATGTCTAGCCCTAAATTGGAATGATTTAAAAGGCAATTACATTATAGTAAATAAAACATTAACTAGAAATATAAAAAACGGTAAAAAGACCGTTAATAGCCCAAAAACAGCAACCTCATACCGTAAGGTAAAAATTAGTAACTATCTATTAAATAGATTAAAAGAATATAAGGAAAAATGCCATAAATACGTTGAATTTGAAAATGGTTGGTATATATTTGGAAATATAAATCCACTTTCTACAACAACAGTAGAAAGAAAAAAGAATAAGTATTGTAAACTAGCACAAGTAAAGCAAATAAAAATACATGACTTTAGGCACAGTCATGCATCTCAGCTTCTATCATCAGGTGTTCCTATAACAGCAATTTCACAAAGATTAGGACACTCTGATATAGAAATGACACTCAATACTTATTCACATATGTTACAAACAGATGAGGACAAAGTAATAGACGTCCTCGACAATTTAAATTATGAATAAGAATATTTTAAGAACTAAAACGAGTGTTTATATAATTAAAACCTTGATAAACAAGGCTTAATTAACAATTATGGTGGAGAATAAGGGACTCGAACCCTTGACCCCCTGCGTGCAAAGCAGGTGCTCTAGCCAACTGAGCTAATTCCCCAGCAACAATTTACTCAATAAGTATAACATCATAAACATATAAAAGTCAATATTTTTTTAAAATTTTATTTATTTCGTTAATTTTAATTTGGATTTCAGTTTGCCTTTTGAAACCTGAAATAAGTCTGATTTTACATAATTTACTTCTTTAAACTGAATTTACTTTAAAAATTTACGAATTTTATTTATTTTATACCAAATGTATTTTAAGTTTTTTCACAGCCGTATTAGAGTTTTTAAGAATAATAATTAAAAAATTGTAGCATATATAAATAAATATGATAAAATATATAAATATTGGGGTGATATTATGGATAATTTAAAGCTTATAAATGAAGTAAAAGAAAGTATGCCAGAAAGCATCGCTGCTATAGGATATGGCTCAGGTATATTTAGACAAAATGGATATAGTGCTGATGAAATTCCTGATAAAGATATAATCTTAGTTGTCGATAATTTTAGACAATTTTTAATTGATGATTACAACATGAATCCAGGACATTTCTCACCAGATTTTGATAAAAGAGTACTTCAAGATAAAAAAGATAAGTATAATTATTATAAAAACCTAGGGTGCTTGAAATTTTATCATGATAATATTCACTATAAAGTAATGATTATATCAAATTCTGCTTTGGAATATGACTTAAAAACCTGGTCATATTTTGGCATGGCTGGTAGACTTACGAAACCGATCTTATATAATGATATACCTGAAAATTTAGAAAATTTAATTATTAAAAATAGACAAAATGCTTTAATAACTGCTCTACTTTATAATACCAATGACGAAATTCCTAAAGAACAATTATATAAGACAATATCCAAACTTACTTATATGTACGATTTTAGGACTATACTTCCAGGCGAGAAAAAAACAAAAGCAGATGACATTGTGAATGGAGCGCTAGCTAAATTTGATGAAAATTTTGCCGAAAGTCAAATAATAGTTATTAATAATGAAATTATTACAAATCCCCATCCATTAGAACTTATCGATACCCTCCCAGCAAATCTTGCAAATTACTTACATGATGAATTAAAAATTGATAGTTCAAAAGAGCTTACTAAGGAGGACATAGAAAGGGTAAAGATAGCTATAGAAAAATATTTTAGAAAAACAAACTTCATAAATTCTATTAGACTTGCCATAAGCAGTAGTTCAACTCTTGGAAGAAAAGAAACTGTAAGACACGCAATTCAAAAGTTTAAAAAACACCTAAAAAAATAAAACCAATTTTTGACTTTATAAGTTAAATTTGTTATAATTGTGGCGCATAGTTAGGTGGTTTTAAAATGAAAATAAAATCAGTAGATTTAACTATTTCTGCCATTAGAAGAAGCCAATATCCGACCGATAACAAAGCAGAATATTTATTAATCGGAAGATCTAATGTTGGAAAAAGTAGTTTCATAAATACAATCATAAACAGAAAGAATTTTGCGAGAACTTCTAGTCGTCCAGGGAAAACCCAAACGATAAACTTTTATAACGTAAATGATGAGTTTTATTTAGTGGATGCACCAGGATATGGATATGCACAGGTTAGCAAAACTAAGAGAAAAAAATTTGGCTTGATGATAGAAGACTACATTATCAATAGGAAAAACTTAAAATCTGTCTTTTTACTAATAGATTTTAGACATAGACCAACTAATGACGATATCATCATGTACAACTTTTTAAAATACTACAAAATTCCGACTGTTGTTGTGGCAACCAAATCAGATAAAGTAGGGATAACAGTAAGCCAGAAACAGCGTAACATGATATTAAACGACTTAGATCTAGTTGTTGGAGATGAGTTTATAACCTTTTCAAGCATGAACAAAGATGGTAAAGAAGAAATTTATAAAAAAATCGAAAGGACTATGTAATTATATCCCATAAACCTAACAATTTCATAAACTATTTTTAGGTGATAATATGAAATTTATTAAAGGTGATGGGGTAATTATTTATTTAAGTAGACAATACATAAAAAACAATGATTTAAAAGATAGAGAAGCGGCTGAAAAACTAATCCATAGTATAAATAAAAAATATAATATAGAATTATATGGATACTATGACACTAAAATATATATCGATAAAAATTATGGAATAATAATAGAAATCAAAAAAGAAGAGTTAGAATATATGGATTATTTTAATGCCGGTTTGGAAATGAATATTGAAATAATTGAAGACTCTTTTTTATATAAAGTAGAAGACATATTCAGTATAAAAGGATTAGATAAATTTGTTGTAAGAAAATATGATGATAGTATCTATTTAGAAATTCAAAATATATCAGATATTAACTTAGGTATAATATTGGAAAATGCCGAAATCATATATGGAAAACAGGCAAATTTCATAATGAATAAAAGTAGAATAATAAATTCGGAGGTGATAACATGAAAAAACCAGTAATGGCATTAGTTGGAAAGCCAAACGTCGGAAAATCGACATTATTTAATCGTTTAACTCAAAGTAGAAAAGCTATTATTGAAGATACACCAGGAGTAACTAGAGATAGAATATATGGAACAGTTAAATTTCAGGACTATTCTTTTTTACTAATAGACACAGGCGGTATTGAAATAACCGAAGAAGGATTCAATACACAAATTAAAGGACAAGCCGAACTTGCTATCGACGAAGCTGACATAGTCTTGTTTATAGTCGATGGTAAAGAGGGATTAACCGCTAGCGATTATACGATTAGAGATATTCTGATGAGAAGCGGTAAAAAAGTAATTGTCGTCATCAATAAAGCCGATTCAAAAATGTTCAAAGATCACGAATATGATTTCTATGCCTTGGGATTTGAAAACTATGTCAATATAAGTGCTGAACAAAATACCGGAATTTATGATTTGCTCGAGATAGTAACCAAAGACATTAAAAAAATAGAAGACGATTATGATGAAAATACTATAAAATTTTCAATAATTGGAAGGCCTAATGTTGGAAAAAGCAGTTTAGTAAATGCATTATTAAATGAAGAAAGAGCAATTGTAAGTGAAATTGCTGGAACAACGCGAGATGCTGTCGATACTCCATTTACTTATCATAATCAAAGTTTTGTAGTTATTGATACTGCCGGTATGCGCAAACGCGGGAAGATATATGAAAATATTGAAAAATATAGTTTACTTAGATCATTAAAAGCTATTGATCGTTCAGATGTTTGTGTAATTGTAATAAATGCCGAAGAAG
This sequence comes from uncultured Bacillota bacterium, assembly GCA_900318075.1. Taxonomy (GTDB): domain Bacteria; phylum Bacillota_I; class Bacilli_A; order RF39; family UBA660; genus Coprosoma. Next base: position 15,231 of record ONJI01000013.1, read on the forward strand.
GAATAATTGAACATGATAAACATATTGCCGGATACGCTATAGAAGCTGGAAAAGCCGTCATAATAGCTGTTAATAAATGGGATTTGATTGAAGATAAGGATAAGACTATGAAAGAATTTACGAAAGACATAAGAAATCAATTTCAATTTATGCCTTATGCTCCAATAGTTTTTCTTTCAGCACTTACAAAAAAGAGAATTCATACTCTCATGCCACAAATAATTAAGGTAAATGAAAATGCTCATAGAGAAGTAAAAACAAGTGCACTTAATAATGTCATCACTGATGCATATTCACTTAATTTGCCACCAACATATAAAAACAAAAGATTAAAGATATATTTTTCAAATCAAGTAAATACATGTCCACCAACCTTTAACATTTCAGTTAACAGTAAGGGGCTTATTCACTTTTCATATAAAAGATATTTAGAAAATAAGATAAGGGAAAACTTTGACTTTGAAGGAACTCCAATAGTTCTAAATTTCAAAAATAAAGGCGAAGAATAAGTACAAAAATAGACCTCCTACATATATTAATTTAGGAGGTTTTAAAATTGAAATTTTCAGACAGTTTTTTTAATAGAGTCGAAAAAAAGACAAATGTAAACAAACAGACAATTCTTAATCTAGCACAAAAATTACAAGAAAATGACATGAAAAATGAAGGTACGTTAAGAGAAGTTATTGAGGAATTAAGTAGAATGACTGGTAGAGAAGTGTCAAAAGAAAAACAAGACAAGATTATTGAAGCCGTTATCAACGATAAAGTTCCTAAAGATATTGATAAAATGATATAAAATGTAAGTACAAACTTCATTTTTATACCAATTTTAATTTATAACATATCATTAGAGGTTGAACGAATAAGTCCATAAAAAATTTTATAGTTTAAAATAGACACAATTCATTAAAAATCACAAATACTGTGATTTTTTTCATATAATAGGAAAGTAATACAAATTTTTTGCAAACGGCACCAACAAACAGATGCTCGCATGATATAAATGATAATAGATAAAGCTTATATGTTTAGAATGTACCCAAATAAATATGATAAATAAAAATATTGGTTAGTCTAGATATGTTTATAATTATAATTTAGATAAGAAAAATATAGAATATAAAGAAAATAATATATAAAGATTTAAAACATGATTTAGTATTACTAAAAGATGCACGTTCTTGGTTAAAAAAAGTGACTATAAAACAAGTGATAGGGAAAAAAGAAACTGTAAGTCTTCTACTGAAAATTTACTTTTCAGTTTTGTTCTATATTAAAAATAAAAACATATATTTTACTAGATTATAGAAAGTAGGGAAAATATGGAAAAAATAGATATCATAAAAAATATTACTGAAAGAACAGGCGGCGATATATATTTAGGTGTAGTCGGAGCAGTTCGAACAGGAAAATCAACTTTTATAAAAAAGTTTTTAGAAAATTTAGTTGTTCCTAACATCGAAGACGAATACGAAAGAAAACGAACTTTAGATGAAATACCGCAGTCTGCCCAAGGAAAGACCATCATGACCACTGAGCCTAAATTTGTTCCAAGTAATGCCACTAAAATAAAAATAGACGACTTCAGTGCAGACGTAAGACTAGTCGATTGTGTGGGATACATAATTGAAGGAGCTAAAGGATACGAAGATGAAAATGGACCTCGAATGGTTCATACGCCATGGTATGAAGAAGCTATACCCTTTGTCGAAGCGGCTGAAATAGGTACCGAAAAAGTTATTAAAGACCACTCGAGTATTGGGATTTTAGTAACAACAGATGGATCAATAGGGGAATTTGAAAGACACGCTTATATCGAAGCTGAAAGTAGAATTGCGACAGAGCTTAAAGAAATTGGCAAACCATATATTGTTATATTAAATTCTACACATCCAATGTTGCCAGAAACAGAAAACTTAGCTGAAAATCTAAGAGATGAATATGGCGTGCCTGTACTACCTATGAATATAGAAAACATGAGTGAAAGAGATGCATATAGTATTTTAAGAGAAGCCTTGTTTGAATTTCCGGTAAATTGTATAAATATTGAAATGGCTGATTGGGTAGCCTGCTTATCACCAAATAATTTTTTAAAGAAAGCTTACATAGACATTATCAAAGAAAGTGTTGAACCAATTGACAAGTTACGAGATATAGATACCATAACATCAAAATTAGAACAGTGTGAATTTGTTGAAAAAGCTTATCTATCAGAAGTAGATACCGCAACAGGAGATGTCCGAGTAACACTAAAAACACCAAATAACCTATATAATCAAGTTTTAAAAGATATTATTGGTATAGATATTACCAGCCGCTCACAGCTTTTAAGTTTATTTCAAGATTACGATGAAGCAAAAAAAGAATACGATCAAATAAAAGATGCATTAAAAATGGTTAAATCTACTGGATATGGGGTAGCATCACCATCCCTTGCTGACATGACCTTAGATACTCCGGAGATAATTAAACAAGGAAGCAGATATGGCATCAAATTAAAGGCTGTTGCCCCATCAATTCACATGTTTAGAGTGGATGTGGAATCCACATTTGAACCCATCATTGGATCTGAACTTCAAAGTAAAGAACTCATCAATTACTTAATGAAAGATAAAGAAACAGATAGCGAAAATATATGGAAAAGTGAAATATTTGGTAGAAGTCTAGATGTTATTGTAAAAGAAGGTATTCAAGCAAAACTTTCATTAATGCCAGAAAGTGTTAGATACAAATTAAAACAGACATTATCTAAATTAGTTAATAAAGGTTCAAGCAATTTATTTGCAATTGTCATATAAAAAATAGTTTATCTATCTTTTTTACTCAATTATAAACATTCTGTTATAAAAATATAAAAACATGAAAAAAACATATAAAAAAACGTCAAAAAAGGATAAAAAAGATTGATTTTTCTTGTCAAACATGATACCATTTAAGTGTAAGCAAGATAGCTTAACAAAATACAAGGGAGGTATTTAAAATGACAAAACAAAATTTAGTAAACTATATTGCTGAAGAAACTGGACTTACAAAGGCTGATGCTACTAGAGCATTAGATGCAGTTTTAAGCGGAATTGTTGAAGGATTAAAAAAGGAAGGAAAAGTTACATTAACTGGATTTGCTACTTTTACAAAACAACATAAAGATGCAAGAAAAGGACGTAATCCAAGAACTGGTGAAACTGTAACTATTCCTGCAAGAAACGCTGTTTCTATCAAAGCTGGATCTAAATTAAAAGATGCATTAAACTAAGGCTTTGCGCCTTTTTTTTATCTAAAAAATGGAGATGAATTAATGTACGAAACATCACTTAGATTATTACAAAAAATTAGCAGCTTCGGCTACAAAGCATACATAATAGGTGGATATCCAAGAGATCTTTATTTAAAAAGAAGCAGTAGCGATGTCGACATATGCACAGATGCTACCCCAATGGAACTCCACAAAATATTTTCAGAAATTGTCTGGAGTAGTTCCGAGTATGGTTCAGTAACAGTTATCTTTGAAAATATTAAATTTGAAATAACAACATTCAGAAGAGAGTTTAATTATAAAGATAATAGACATCCTGAAAAGATAGAATATGTAGATACTCTAGAAAAAGACATTGTAAGAAGAGATTTTACTATTAATACACTAGCTATAGATAAAGATGGAAACAGAATAGATTTATTAAATGCTCAAAAAGACCTAGATAGAAAAGTAATTAAAATGGTAGGGGATCCTAAAATAAAATTGAAAGAAGATGCCTTAAGAATTTTAAGAGCAATTAGATTTGCCACAGTTTTAAATTTTGAAATAGAACCAGTATTAAAACGATATATAAAAAAATACGGTCATTATTTAAGAAAAATATCCAACGACGTTAAAAAAAACGAATTAGACATAATTTTTTCAAACTCTAATAAAGCCTATGGGATAAAATTAATATTAGATTTAAAATTAGCCGCTCACTTAGATATACCAGAATTAAAAAATATTAAAATAACCCCTTCTATGATTGTTACATGGGCCCAGTTAAATGCCATACATAAATACAATTTTAACTCAATAGAAAAAGAAAGTATTTTAAAAATTAATGAAGTCAAAGATAAAGATATATTAGATAGAAATGTCTTATATCGCTATGGCTTATACACATGCACAATGGCGGCCGAATTAAAAGGAATTGATAAGAAAAAATTAAATGAACAGTTCGCAAAAATGCCTATTAGAAGTAAGCTCGATATAGCACTAACGCCAATTGAAATATGCGAAATCTTAGAAAAAGAAGCAGGCCCTTATTTAAAACCTATAATTGCGGATTTAGAAAGCAAAATATTAGATGAAAAAATATCTAATACTAAAAATGATATAGAAAATTACATAAAAGAGAATTATTTAAAATAAACAATACTATTTAAAAACAGTAGTATTGTTTTTAAAAAAAAAAAGGAAATAAAAAGTATATCTAGAATATATAATATAGAGGATAATACTAAGTAGGTGTAATCATATCCTTAAAAGATTTGTTAAACATAAAAAAGGTTTGAAAAAAGATAAAGATTATTATATAATGTACCAGTAAGTATGAACATTTAAAGAAGTTTCCTAAAAATGGACATAAAACTTGTGGATATAATTGATATAATAGGTTTTACTAAAGATGAATTTGAAAAGCTTAATTATATAAGCTTTTCAAAATAAAATAATTAAGATATAATAAATTACAAGGTGATAATTATGACAGGAAAAATAATAGAAATTATTAAAAGTGGAAGTATTTCTATTCCAACAATACTTTTAACAAACTATAAAAAATTAAAAATCACAGATAAAGAACTAATTTTAATTATCTATTTAATTAATAATACGGAGTTTGATCCTGAAAGAATATCCAACGACTTAGAATTAAAAGTCCCAGAAGTTTTAAAAATGATTGATGATTTATCCAAAAAAGATATTTTAAAAATAAAAATGACTACCGGAAACGTATGTGAAGAGAAGATTATTTTGGATGAACTCTATAATAAAATAGCGCTTCTTATTATAAATGAAAAAGAGGAAAAACAGACCACAATTTATGACAAATTCGAAGAAGAGTTTGCTAGAACTCTAAGCCCAATGGAATATGAAATAATTGGCGCATGGTTAGACAATAATTTTACTGAGGAAATAATTGAGGAAGCCTTAAAAGAGGCTATATATAATGGTGTAACAAATTTGAGATACATTGATAAGATATTATCCGAATGGAAAAAAAAGGGTATAAAAACTAAAGATGACATTAAAAAAAGTCATGAAAAACATCAGAAGAATATAAAGAAAGAAGTATTTGAATATGACTGGCTCAATGAAAACGATTGAAAACTATTTAGATGAATTATTTCCTGATGCCAGATGTGAACTTAATTATAGTAAAGACTACGAACTTTTATTAGCTACTATGCTAAGTGCTCAAACTACTGATAAGAGAGTAAATATGGTAACAGCTAGCTTATTTGAAAAATACCCTAGCTTAAGCGCTTTAAGCAAAGCTAATATAGAAGACGTAATTGAAATAATAAAACCTATAGGGACATTTAGAAGAAAAGCAATTAACTTAATTGAAATATCAAGAAGACTAGATGAGGAATGTAATGGCCAGCTTCCAAACGATAGAGAATATTTAGAAAGCTTACCTGGAGTAGGTAGAAAAACGGCTAATGTTGTACTAAGCAATATATATAATGTGCCATGTATAGCTGTTGATACCCATGTCTCAAGAGTTAGTAAAAGATTAAAATTAGCCAGTGAAATGGATGATCCATTAACCATAGAAAGAAAACTATCTAGGAAATTTAAAAAAGAGGACTTATGTAAAAGGCACCATCAAATGGTACTGTTTGGAAGATATCATTGTACAGCCAGAAACCCAAAATGTGACAATTGTAAATTAAAAAATATATGCAGCTACTACAAGTAGTTGCTTTTTAATACAAAAAAGGAATAGATAATTCTATTCCTTAGCCTCAGTAGTATTAACTGTAACCTCTACTTTTCCGACACTAATATCTGCATATTTAACATCATAAGTAACAATATAAGTACCTGGTTTATTTGAAACATCATTTATTTCTGCTTTCTCGTTAGTTGCTTTATTTATAATACTACTCCTAGTGATAGTAGCTTCAGAAGTTATATCATCACCATTTGCAGTAACTTTTACTTTAGATTTAGGATCATGGTTAAAATTCTTGCCAGTTTCCTGAGTGATCGAGTAACTATTTGGGCTAATTTTGACATCGCTAGCAGATATTCCTTTATAATCGACTGTAACTTCAGTTCCAGAACTTGCTGCGCCTTTAAATATTGAATAAGTTGCTTTAACTACAATCTTTGGCGAACTTATATTTGGAAGTTTAACAGTCGCACTAGTAGCTTCAGTAGAAGTGAGTAAAGTTAAACTATCACCAGATTTAACATATATATCATACATTACAGTTCCAAGTACACCTCTATTATAGTTCATAATATAATTTAAGAATGAACTTTGATCTCTGCCCAAAGAATAAGCTTTATTAATATGCCCTTTCCAATATTCTTCATTAAGTCCTTCAGGAGTTCCTATAGCATTCCAAGAAAGTGTAGCAGAATTACCACTAACAGAAGCCTTTAAGCCAGTGACATTAGATAAAGTATTAAATCTAGCTGAAACCTCAGTTGGTTTATTGCTAGCTTTAAATAGCTCTACAGTTTTCGCATCACCTGGAGTGTTAGCACTTGGAAGTAAAGCTTCTCCACAATTTCTCTCCACAGTAACTTCGACAACATCATTAGGCTTACTAAAATTAGAGCCAGCTTTAAAGAAATTTTTAGCTACTGCTTGGAACAATCTAGAGTTTTGACTAGATCCAAATTTGTTATAACCATCATTATTAGATTCATATCCATACCATACAGCAATAGTATAATCAGGACTTATACCAGCCACCCATAAATCATTAACCGCATTATCAGGCAAACGTCTAGCAGCTTTTGTTTTCTTATCAAAGTTAGTTGTACCAGTTTTAGCTCCAAATTCTGCTCCATTAATGTTGTTGTATTTTCCTAAAGCATTTTTACCGGTATCAATTAGCATGCTAGTAACCATATATGCCGTTTCAGGACTCATAACTTTTGTTTTCTCAATATTATTTTCGTAAGTTTTACCATCTTTGTCGAATACAATTTTAGTAAAACTGTATGGTTCTACATAAAAACCTCCATTTGCGAAAGTCTCATAAGCTCCAGCGACAGTCATAGGAGATTCACCTGTATATCCACCAATGGCATGAGCCTCATGTAGTTTTCCACTATTTTCATCAACTTCAGGTGAGAGACCAATACTTTCTACAAAGTTTTTAACATCTTCATTTTTAACATTTTGGAATGCTTTTAAGGCCGGAATATTTCTAGATTCTACTAAAGCTTGTCTAATAGTCATCATACCTTTATATCTACCATCCCAGTTGTTGATTTCTGTACCATTACTATAAGTATATTTTTCATCTAAGATAAGCTGAGAAGGATTCCAATTATTAAATTCAATAGCTGGTGCATAATCGAACATTGGCTTAGCCGTAGAACCGATTTGCCTTTTTATTTGTGTCGCATTATTTCTGCTCATCGCACCTTCCTTGTTTCTGCCACCACCAATGGCTACAATTGCACCAGTTTTTGTATCAAGCGCTATAATACCCGCTTCAACTTTATCGTTTTCCCAGCTGTAACTGTCCCCGGTCATAATATTGGTAATTTTATCTTGCTTTTCTCTATCCATAGTTGTATAAATTTTCATCGAATAAGAATAAGGGTTATAACCAGTTTTTTCCTCAACCTCTCTAGCAACCGTATCAATAAAACCTTGATATTTAGAATTACTTGTTGTTGATTTTTGACCTTTAATAACAATTTTATCAACCGTCATTTTTTTAGCAATCTCATATTCAGAATTAGTAATATAACCATGACGCTTCATTAAAGAAAGAACAAGCTTTCTTCTAACTTCAGTTTTTTCAGAATTTAGATTTGGATCTAGAGAAACAGGAGACTGAAATAAACCAGCAATCATAGCCGCTTCAGAAACATTCAAATCCTTAGCATTTTTATTAAAATAAGTTTGTGATGCTTGCTCAACGCCATATGCACCACTACCCAAATAATATGAATTAGCATAAAACTCTAAAATTTCTTCTTTAGAATAGTTTTTTTCTATTTGAAACATTGCAATATAAATATCAGTAAACTTACGCTTGATACCCTCAAAACCATGGGCTACATTAGAAGTATATTGGTTTTTAGAAACCTGCATTGTAAGAGTTGATGCTCCACCAGCATTTTGTCCTAGAGCCTGACCAAAAGAAGCTTTTAAAAATCTAGGTAAATCAAAACCATTGTGTTCAAAAAATCTAGAGTCTTCAGTTGCAATAATCGCATTTATAAGTTCTTCAGACATATCATCATAAGATATTTTTTGTCTCATTTCAGTTCCAAGTTTTGCAAACATTTCCCCGTTACTATCAAGAAGAGTACTTGCTTCTTTAGAATATAATTTATCAGGATCAAACTTGTCAGCTGTAAGGCCTATATATAGACAGAATAAAGCCATCAAAATAATACATAATAGGAAAAATATCAAAATTCCTAACAAGATTTTTTTACCAAGGCTTTTCTTTTTAGATTTCCTCTTTTTAGGCATATCATCACTACTTTCATTAATTTCTTCATTCTCGGAAATAACATCATCTAAATCATTAATTTTTTTAGATTTTCTAGAAGTTCTCGCATGTCTTATCTTGTTTCTACTCTCTAGTTTTTGTCTCCATTTGATATAAGGAACAAGCCAAATTAAATTAATTAAAATAAATATTACAAGCCCAGCAAATATATTAAATATGATTGTTACAATTACAAAAATTATAATGGATAGACCTAGAATGATTAAACGAAATCTATCCTTAGTAAGAAAAGATTTGATATCTAAAAATTCCCTTTTTAAAATTTCTTTAATATTTAATATTTTTTTCTTCATAAACTACCTCCAAAATATAACTTATCGAGTATGGAAATATAGTCAACCCTTGGATTATACCTGTCTTTAATTATATAACCCTTGTCCATAAAATATGAAAGGGGTATCGACTTACGATCACTGCTATTCATGAAATCTTCCAAAACTTCATAAGAAAGAAAAAAAGTTTTATTGATTGTAGTAAACCTAACAATTAAAAAACCAATTCCACCATGATTACATATACGCTTTAAATGTTCAATTTGATGAGCGTGAATATTGTTTAAAGGAAAAGACGTAGATGATTTTGTTTCTTTTGCTTCAAAATCAATATATTTTCCTTTATATATTCCATTATAATCAGTGGTTGAAGGCGTTCTAAAATAGCCTTCTTTAATAACGGCCTCAACCCTAGATGGATAGTTAACCTTAGATATTGTAATTGGAGTTGGTTTTTTATATATAACCGCTATATCATTAACTAGATAAAACTCATTAGTCGCACTTAAATCTGCTTCTAATGTCATTCCACGGTTTGCATAACTATTAAATTTTTTTGCCCCTAATGTTTTTATCATATTTAATCGCCACCATAATTATACTATAAATAAAACAAATTTTAAAGTTTATTTTAAAAAACCACTAAATATATCTAAAATTGTCGAAACCGGTGAAATTAAAGAGAAAAGATGCTATTATAAAAATGAAAAGAGGGGTAAAATGGACAGAAATAAAATATATAATATTTTTGAAAACATGATATGTGAGGTTGAATACATAAAAAGGTTAAGCCACCTTGCTAAAAAACAATAATTTTTGCATATTAAAAATAAAGGTGTTATAATAAAAAAGAATAAGGAGGGGATAATATGAATACATATAGAAAACCTTTAGATTATAATTCGCTTCCAGCCATTATTCAAGAAATGATTGAGGAAAATTCTAAGACGGCTGCAATTATTGATGAACTCATTCAAAGCAAAGGAGAAAATGACGCCCTTGCCATATTAATTATTTTAGATGATATGAACATTAGAGGAGTTCAAATCAGCACCCTATATAAAATGTGTAACCAAAGCATTGACAAAATGTATGAAAAAATAACAAATATTACTAAAGAAGACATCGATGACCTAAATTTTAGTACATTCGCAATTTGTAAACACAAAGCTTTATTTGAAGGAACAAAAAAAGACCGTGAACAAATGCCTGATAAATATATCTTTACCGATGAGGAACGCAACACTATGAGAAATAAAAAAAGCAAAGATAGAGTTCAAGGTATGCTAGAAGAAAGATCAAATAAATCTAGAGAATATGAAGATTTATATCCAAGTATTACATCCAGTGAAGCTTTATCCATTATCGATAGACAAGGTTTCATATGTGGTTACAAAAAGAAATATAAAAATAAAGATGGGAAAAACATTATATACCGAGTATTTACTAACGAAATCGGCGATATCTTGTATACCCACTCACTTGAAGACCCTGATATTTTCTTATGGGGTGACTCTAAGCTAAATGCCATTAGACAAGTTAACCATCATAAACAGCAACAAGATTTAAAATGCAATACATATCATAATGTTAAAGGCATTACTGGCTATAATATCGAACTTAGAGAAAAACCTTTTACTACATATAAAAAAGTACCAAATATAAATGACAAACCAATAAATGGTATAAAGCCAGAATACTATGGCAGTAATCTCCTTCCAATAATTGAATCAGAAAAAGCCGCCATCTATAAAGAAGATAACAAAGATTATAAAGACTGCGTTATTGCCAGCATATATAGTCTACTGACATTTAAGGAAACATATTATGATTTAGATGATAATTTAAAAAAAATATATAAAACACTATTATCATGTGCTGAAGACAAAGCTTATGACGAAATTATTTATCAATTAAGTACTGATGAGGGAATTGATATAGCTAAAAAACTACAAGATGTTCTAGGAATAAAATTAAATAAAGAAAAATTATTAGAAGCAAAAGAACGTTTAAATAAAGATAAACATTTTGAAATTCTAAAGCCAGGATTTTTAAAGCGCAAAATAGTAGATGAGAAAATGGCCGAGAGAATTACTAAAATAGTACATAATAATAGAATAGAAATAAAATAAGACTTCATTTGAAGTCTTATTTTTCTATGTAATACGCATAATACTCTTCTAAAGTTAAATCCTCATCATATATAATCTTTGCTGTCTCTTCGCCAACATAGCGATAGTGCCAAGGCTCATATTTATAACCAGTAATATCTTCTTTACCTTTTGGAAACCTCAAAATAAAGCCATATTTATATGAGTTATCAGCAAGCCACTTGGCTTCCTTAGTATTCGCAAAACTAGAATCAACCGTATTTATATCAGTACATAGACCAGTTTGATGTTCAGAATAACCTGGCCTAGCCGAATAAATATCAGCTTTTTTCTTGCCATCTCTTTTAACATACCTATCATACAAGTTTACTTGATATTCGTAACTCCTATAGGCCGAAGAATTCTTTAAAATAATATTGTCGAGCATAGCCCCATCAACCATTTTCATAAAAGCGTCAGCCGCATCCTTGCGCATCTTATTATTAGCGCCCTGATTATATTTAGAACTTAAAGTAACTAAGTCATCAGGTTCATAACTATCAGACAAATGGTAAAATTTATTAACTAATACTAGGTTATCATCTTTTATATTAGTTTTCTCGGTTTCTGTATAAAACGCATAATCAGCTTTCGCATTTACTATGGCAATTACTTTTTTAGCCAAATAATCGTGACTATTACCATAATCTAAATAACGAGTTACATTTTTATGAATATAATATTTTTCTTTAACTAAACTCGCAAGTAACGAAGAAGCTGGATATTTTGTAAGGTCATACCCTGAATTTATAATCGCAATAATATCATCAACATTAGCTTTAGAATTATTATCATAGTATTCTAAATACTTTTTGAAGTTTTCTTCCTTATAATCATTTGCTGTTATTAAGTCAACTAAAGATTTATTATATTTTTTTGAAATTAAATTATAATTATTCTTAGAAACATTTTTCACTATAGCTTTCACCTCGTTAGAACTATAACCAAGATCAGAAAGTTTATCTTCTATATTAACGTTAGTTTTATTATTAATGAAAAATAAAACCACTAAAACAAAACACACAAATATAAACATCAAAATAAAAGGTTTCTTTTTAAGCTTTCTCTTTTTCTTTCTCATATAAATACCTACTTATCTAAATAATATGCGTAATACTCATCAAAAGTGAGTTTACTATCAAAAACTTTTTTTGCAAGATCCTTGCCAACATAGCGATAGTGCCAAGATTCGTATTTATATCCTGTTAAATCTTCCTTATCTTTAGGATATCTTAGAATAAATCCATATTTATAACAATTATTTGAAAGCCATTTAAAAGCTTCTGTGCTTTCAAAATTGTTCATTCCAGCTCCTGGAGTAAAAATATCTAGGGCAAGACCCGTCTGATGTTCAGAAAAATTTGGCCTCGCTGCCACACTATCCGCATAAGCTTTTCCCTTTTTATCTTCGTATTCATCATAGATTCTCTTTTGCGTTTCATAAGTTCTATAAGATGAATTTACAATTAAAGTTATATTTTCATCTTTGGCTGCTTTAGACATTTCTTTAAAAGCATCGTACACATCTTTCCTAATACTATTGTTGGCATAAGCATATAGATTGCTCATTTTGACAATGTCATCAGGTGCGTACTTGTCAGGAAGCGAATAATGTTTATTAACCAGTATAGAATATCCCTTATCCATATCAGTTACCACAGTATTCGAATAAGCTTCATGATTAGCCTTAGTATTTACAGTAGCTACAACGTTTTCAAAATCCACTTGCGTATCTTTATATTTGCTTTTTATATACGAAATATAAATGTCATAATTGCTCCATATAAAATACTTTTGTCTAGTAAGAGAAATTAGATACTTATCATATTTGTCATTAAGAGCGTAATTAATAATTTTTTTATCGAGTTTTATAAGCTCACCAATTTCTTTTTCATTATAGCCTACCTTACCGAGCTTATATTCGGTACTTGTATAGTATCTATACAAATTAATAAAAACGATAGCTAAAATTATTGCTAAAATAGTAGATACTAAAATAATAATAGGACCTTTTTTTAATTTTCTTTTTTTCATATGTTCCACCACCATCATTATATCACAAAAGACTTTACACATTGTCAAATAATGAAAGTCTTTGAAGAAAGATACTTTTAAGTATTAAAGATAAATAGTTAAACAAACTGTAGTTTAACAAAAAAACATTTAAAAAAATAAATTTTACAAAAAGTCTAAAAAAGTAAGTTTTTGTAAAAAATTACTTTTCAAAAACAAATAATTAAAATTTTAAATAAAACTATACAAAATTCAAAATAAATGATATAATTTAGTTGTAAGTAATAGAGGGTGGTTAAGTGAAGTACTTGGGGTTAGATTTAGGCACACGTTCACTTGGTATATCTATTTCTGATTTGACCAAGACCGTTGCGACTACCTACGGCACGGTTCATTTCGATGAAAAAGCTTACGATAAGGCCATTGAAGAACTTGCTACTATTATGGAAAAAGAGCCTATCGAAAAATTTGTTTTAGGCTATCCTAAAAACATGAACGGTTCGGTAGGACCCAGAGCTTTGGAAACTTTGAAGTTCAAAGAAATGCTTGAAGAACGCTTTCACATTGAAGTTGAACTTCAGGATGAAAGGTTATCGACTAAAGAAGCCTCAGGGTACATGATAAAGGCAGACATGTCTAGAAAAAAAAGAAAACAAAAAATAGACAGTTTAGCTGCCAACATTATTTTACAAACATATTTGGATAAAAGAAAGGGTGGAGAATATGGAACAAGATAACATTGTAAAATTTAAAGCTATTGATGATGAAGGAAGACAATTGGATTGTGAAGCACTATTTTTATTTGAATCACCAGAGACAAAAAAACACTATATTGTCTATACAGATCATTCTATTGATGATGAAGGAAATACAAAAGTATATGCATCAATTTATGATCCAAAAGATTTAAAACAAGATGAAAATAATGAGTTTGCCGCATTACCATTAAAACCAATTGAAACAGATAAAGAATGGAAAATAATTGAAACAATTTTAAATGAAATGCAAGCCCAAATGGAATCAGCTAGTAGTCCTGCTGAGAATGCTTAATTTAGAGTAGGTCTTTACTTTGAAAAAAACAGTTCGTAAGTTTTCTTGGAGTAAATTCTTACTCTTTTTGCTATTTTTAGTTTTATTTATGATGCTAATTATAGTAGGTGTATTCATATTTGAAACAAGCGGAGTCAGTTCAGATAAATCGCCAAAGATTTTAACTATTGAAAAAGGCGAAAACTATTATAAGATTGCCGACAAATTAAAATCAAAAAAACTGATAAAATCGGTGACATTTTATAAAATATACCTAAAATTAACCTCACCAAAATCCTTAGCTGCCGGTGACTATGAATTAAATGAAACGATGAGTGTTCAAGAAATAGTAAAAACTTTAAGCAATAAGAATAATCAAAAAATTACCACAATAAAAATAACATTTAGAGAAGGACTAAACATTAGACAAATGGCAAAAATTGTCGAAGAAAAAACAGATATATCATCTGATGAATTTATAAGTAAAATTCAAAACAAAGAATATATTAAATCTATTCAAAACGATTATTGGTTTTTAACTGACAGTATCTATAATGATCAAATATACTACCCCTTAGAGGGTTATCTATTTCCGGATACATATAATTTTGATAAAAAAACTTTAGATACTGAAAACATCATCAAGAAAATGCTTCAAAATACTGATTCTAAATTAAAATCATACAAGGAACAAATAGAGCAAAATAGCTATAATATTCACCAAATTTTAACTTTGGCCTCATTAATCGAACAGGAAGCCGTAACTGCGGAAGATAGAGCCTTAGTGTCAGGAGTCTTCTATAATAGATTAAAGATTGGAATGGCATTAGGCAGCGACGTTACAACATATTATGCTTCAAAAAAAGAACTTTCAGAGTCTTTGACTAAACAAGAACTTAACGCCTGCAACGGTTACAATACTAGATGCGTAACCATGAAAGGCCTTCCGGTAGGACCTATATCAAATCCCGGTTTAACCTCTATAAAGGCTGCTTTAAATCCTACTAAAAGCGATTACTATTACTTTGTAGCTGACGCCAATAGAAAAGTGTACTTTACTAAAAACATAAACGAACATAATCAGACAATAGCTAAGCTAAAAAAGGAAGGCAAATGGGCAGCTTAGAAAAAATAGAAGAGTATGCTAGACAAAATAAGGTTCCTATCATGCAAAAAGATGGCATCAAATTTTTAGAAAATTATATAAAACAAAACAATGTAAAAAACATATTGGAGATAGGATCAGCTATTGGCTATTCAGCTATAAAGATGGCCTTAGTAGATGATAAAATAAAGGTTACAACTATTGAAAGAGATGAAAATAGATATAATGAAGCTGTTAAAAATATCGATGATTTTAATTTAAATGATAGAATTAGTATTATTTTAGCTGATGCTTTAGACATAACCGTAGCCGGAAGATATGATTTAATATTTATTGACGCTGCCAAAGCTCAAAGTATAAAATTTTTTGAAAAATATAAATCAAATTTAACTGATGATGGGGCAATAATAACTGACAACTTAAATTTTCACGGACTTACTGAAAATGTAGACACTATAAAAAGTAAAAATTTAAAAGCTCTTGTTAGAAAAATAAATAATTATAAAGATTTTCTAAAAGAAAATGAAGAATTTACAAGTTTATTTTATAATAATGGTGATGGAATATCAGTAAGCAAAAAAAATATAAAAAACAGAAAAATATGATATAATGTATAATAGAAGAGGGGAATAAAAAATGAATATAAATAAAATAAAAGAAAAAGCCCGCAAAAAGCTAAAAGGTAGTTATAAAGTGGCTATTGCTGCAATATTGATATATGGATTAATAGAATTTGCTTTTTATGGAGTTTCAAAACTTATCTATAACGATAATATGTATATCATATTCAGTGTTTTAATAACAGGACTATTCTATGAAGGACTATTGCAAATTTTTATAGAAATATCCAAGGGTAAAAAAGCTAAAATAAAAGAACTTTTTGATAGAACCGATTTGTTTTGGAAAGCATCAGCGGTTACAATAATAATTACTATGTTTTCATTAATATGTATTGTTTTAGAAAATATCGCTTCTAAATCATTGCTTACATTCATTGTTAATGAAGCTAATATAAATATAGTATTATCAACTGTGATGATAATATTTGGCCTACTTTTATGTACAGCAATTGCTACATTTTATATAATACTAATGGTTTCATTTTCACAAGTATATTACATATTATATGAAAATGAAACTATGCCAGTTCTTGATATCTTTTCAAAAAGTATGGACTTGATGGAAGAGTATAAAATAGATTACATCATGCTAAATTTGAGCTTTATAGGATGGATGCTTCTTGGAATACCTACATTTGGTTTAATATATATATGGTTAATTCCATATATGAAAATTTCTATAACTAATTTCTACTATGAAGTTAAAAAACGCGAAAAGAAAAATAGTTAATTACCTCTAACAAATAGAGGTTTTTATTTTGGTAAATATATAACATTTGCCAAAAATTAATATAAGATAATCTAATTTTATCAAAAATCATTATATAAAAAAGACAAATTACTACCCTTTAAGAAGGTAAAATACCTAAAATGGGCATTTGAAATGGGAAATAAAGTGTGCTATGCTTTGCCTAAAGGAGGAAAATCTATGGAAAAAAGCAACAAAAGAACCAAAATTTTAAAAAAAGGTGAAATAATTCCCATGACGTTTGATTATGTATTTACAGGTATATTCAATAATGAAAACAATATTGATATAGTAGAAAATTTTTTATCAGTATATTTTGATAAACCACTAAAGGAAATAAAAGGGCACGTAAAAATAAAATCAAGATATCTTGGTATAGATAATAAAAGAGAAAAAAATAAACAAGTAGATTTAATATTAGAGATAAACGGTAATAAAATAAATATAGAACTAAACAATAACTCATCAGAAGGTTTAAAGAATCGTAACGTCGTATATTAGAACAATATACATGGCAGGCAACTCAGATATAAAGATAACAACTATTCTAAAATAAAGAATACCATTCAAATAAATCTAAACAATTTTAGATGTAATAAAAATAGAATAAAAGATGTGTATTATTATAGAAACAAAAGTGGAAAAATATTGACAAAAAAATCACGAATAGATTACATAGACCTTGTAAATGCAGAAGAAAAAAGATATAATGAGAGTGAAGAAAAGCTTGCCAGATGGTGTCGAGCATTAACATCAATAACAATTGATGAATTAAAAAAAGAATTGGGTGATGATCTGATGGAAAAAGATACAAAAGAAAAGTTAGAGGAAGAGATGAACAAATATAGCTCTGATGATGAAGTTATTGCCTTATATTCCGCCTATTCAAGAGAAGAGTTAGAAAGAAATACTCTAATAGACGAAGCTAAAGAAGAAGCTACAAAGCAAGGCCTAGAACAAGGTATAAAGCAAGGTATAAAACAAGGTATAAAACAAGGTATAAAACAAGGCATAAAACAAGCAAAAGAAGAGGTAGTAAGAAACCTGTTAGATAAAAACATAGATATTACTTTGATTTCAGATGTCACCGGCTTAGAAGTAGATAAAATTGATAAAATGATAATTAATTAAAATAAAGTGGAAAAATCTACTTTATTTTGTTATAATTTATAACCGGAGGAAAATATGGGGAAAATAAGTGTAATTATTTCAAGTATAAAGCAAGGCATAGACTTAAAAGATATGGTTGACGCCTATCTATTACCGCTCAAAGATTTAAGCATAAACTATCCAAACACATTTAGTATATCTGAAATAAAAAAAATACAAAAATTAGGAAAAGAAGTATATGTTTTCATAAATAAAAACATTCACAATAACGAATTAGATATTTTAAAAGATAATCTAAGAAAAATAGAAAAATTAAACGTAGACGGTATTATTTTTTATGATATTGCTATAGTCCAGTTAAAAAAAGAACTCAATTTGAAAACAGATTTGGTATGGCATCAGGAACATCTAACAACCAATTATGGAACCGCAAACTATTGGTATGACAAAGGGGTAAAATATACCTATCTTTCATCGGAACTTACAAAAAGAGAAATTGAAGAGATAAAACAAAAAGCAAAATGTAAAACATTTATAAATGTATTTGGCTATCTTCCAATGTTTACATCTAGAAGACATCTAGTTAAAAATTACATGGATACATTTAAAATAAAAGAAAATGGAACCAAAATATATAAAGAAGGCAAGTACTACAATATTGATGATACAAAAAATGGAACTACTGTGTACTCAGATTATATATTAAACATTAAAGAAGACATGAGCGCAGATTATCTAGTATTTAATGGCAATATGATAGAAGAAAAAATATTTAAAGAAGTTTTAAAAGATTATAAGAACAATAAGTTTAAAGAAGAGACAGGATTCTTATATAAAGAGACAATATATAAGGTGAAGTAACATGAAAAAACCAGAATTACTTTCGCCAGCAGGCGATTTAGAAAGATTGAAAATAGCACTTTTGTATGGTGCTGATGCTGTTTATATAGGGGGATATTTCAACCTAAGAGCCAACACTCCAAATTTTACCATAGAAGACATAAAAGAAGGAGTAGATTATGCCCATAAATTAAACAAAAAAGTTTATGTGACCGTAAATATTGCCATGCACAATAAAGAATATGAAAAAGTAAGACCTTATTTAGAAGAGCTAAAAAAGATAAACGTAGATGCCATAATCGTAAGTGATCCCGCCATTATTCAAATGGCTAAAGAAATTGGCTTAACAATTCATCTTTCTACCCAAGGATCAACACTAAATAAAAAGGCAGTTGAATACTGGCAAAACGAAGGAGTTTCTAGAGTAGTTCTTGCAAGAGAGTGCACAAAAGAAGATATAAAAGACATAAAAGAAGAAAACAATATAGAACTTGAAGTTTTTATTCATGGAGCCATGTGTGCGTCTTATAGTGGAAGATGTGTTCTTTCAAATTTTTTAACAAATAGAGATTCTAATAGAGGTGGCTGTAGTCAAATATGCAGATGGGATTTTGATTTATATAATGAAGATAAAAAACTGGAAGGTGAAAAACCGTTTACCTTTTGCAGTAAAGATTTGTCACTTGCTAAACATATCCCAGATTTAGTACAGTTAAATGTCGATAGTTTAAAAATTGAAGGAAGAATGAGATCAATATACTATATAGCAACGGTTGTTAAGACATATAGAAAGATAATAGATGAATACTGTGACAATCCCAAAAATTATAAATATCATGAAGAATATGAAAAAATATTAGATGAAGTTGCTAATAGAGATTCAATTCCACAATTTTTTGATGGAAATTTTGGTAAAGAAGTTCAGTATTATAACGGTAGAACAGAAACGACTAATCAAGACTTTATTGGTCTAGTTCTTGAATATAATAATAATTTAGCAAAAGTCCAGCAGAGAAATCATTTTAAAATAGGAGACAATGTAGAAATTTTTGGGCCAAAAACAAATATAAAATTTAAAATAGATGAAATATATGATGAGGATATGAATAGAATAGATGTAGTAAGACATCCAAAGCAAATAGTCTATTTAAAAGTTCCAGAAAAAGTAGACAAAAATTACATGATAAAATGTATTGACAAAAAAAAGAATGTGTAGTAATATTTTGTGAGTAAAATATTTAGAAAGCTGAGGTGAAAAAATGACAGAAAATGAAGTTTATGTAACAGAGCAAGGTCTAGAAGACATGAAAAAAGAGTTAGAATACCTTAAAATGGAAAAAAGACCTGCAGTTATACAGGCATTAAAAGAAGCAAGAGCCTTAGGCGATCTAAGTGAAAACGCCGAATATGATGCTGCTAGAAATGAACAGTCAGACGTAGAGAATCGTATTGTTACACTCGAAAAACAAATTGAAAATGCTATTGTTATCAAAAACATAGGAAAAGATGAAGTAGGTGTAGGAAATACAGTAGAAATCGAGTATGTCGAAGATGGTGAAAAAGAAAAATACACAATTGTTGGTATCAAAGAAGCAGATCCATTTGAAAATAAAATATCTAATGAGTCTCCAATAGCTAAAGCAATACTTGGAGCTAAACTAGGAGATGTAAGAGCAGTCTCTAGTCCAAATGGAGAATATCAAGTAAAAATAATTGGTATTGAATAGTTTAAACACACCCAATTGAAGTGATATGATAAAAGTAGACAAATAGAAAAACACTCTAGTCTACTTTTTTCTATGTCATGATCATGATAGGAGCGTTTTTAATTATACATGGATAATATAAAACCAAATTGCTTGTAAGATTCCTTTTAAAATATCCACTTGACTTATGACCATATTACCTATAAAATAATAAATAGAGAATCAAAATTCTCTAGATGGAGGTAATAAAATGAATAATCTTATTTTCTCCATTTTGCTAGTTTTAATAGGCCTTTTTGTTGGCATATTTGCCATGATAATTTTAAATTCTATTAAAACTTTTGCGGCTAATAAAAAAGCTCAAGTATTAATTGCTGATGCAAAAAAAGAAGCAGATAAATTAAAAAGAGATAGTATTTTAGAAGCCAAAGAAGAAAATCATAGACTAAAAACCCAATTAGATAAAGAAACCAAAGAAAAAAAACAAGAGATAAAAGAACTTGAAGACCGTCTTCAAGCAAGAGAGGATAGTATAGATAGAAGAGATCAAACACTACAAAACCGCGAAAAAATGCTAGAAGACAAAGAAAATAATCTAATTGAAAAACAAAAAGATATTCAAAATAAGCAAGTGGAGCTAGAAGAAACAAAAAATGAACAAATGAAACTACTTGAAAAAATTGCCGGCTATTCAAAAAAAGAAGCTAAAGATCTCATTATGAAAAAAGTTGAAGAAATGATGAATTTGGAAATCACTTCATATATCAAAGATAGAGAAGCCGAAGCCAAACTTGAAGTAGACAAAAAATCAAAAGATTTATTAGTTTCAGCAATGCAAAAATATGCAGCAGATGTTGCAGGAGAACAAACAGTTACTGTTGTTAATTTACCAAATGATGAAATGAAAGGTCGCATCATCGGTAGAGAAGGGCGAAATATAAGAACAATAGAAGCCATAACTGGAGTTGACTTAATTATCGATGATACTCCTGAAGCTATTGTTTTATCAAGCTTTGATCCTTATAGAAGAGAAATAGCTAGAATCACATTAGAAAATTTAATTAAAGATGGAAGAATTCACCCCGGAAGAATAGAAGAAGTATATGATAAAACAGCTAAGGAAATGCAAACAAAATTGATTGAATTTGGTAACAATGCCCTATTCGAATTAGGCATTACCAAAGTTGAACCAGAATTAGTTGAATTAATTGGTAAACTTCACTTTAGAACAAGTTATGGACAAAATGCTTTAACACATTCTATTGAAGTTGCCAATCTAGCTGGACTATTAGCTGGAGAGCTAAACGAAAATGTAACTATAGCTAAAAGAGCCGGGTTATTACACGACATTGGAAAATCTATTGACCATGAAGTTGAAGGTAGCCATGTTGAAATAGGAGTAGAACTAGCTAAAAAGTATAACGAAAATGAAATAGTTATTAACGCCATTGCCTCACATCATGGGGATACTGAAGCTACAAGCGTTATAAGCGTTTTAGTAGCTATTGCTGATAGCTTATCCGCATCTCGCCCTGGCGCAAGAAATGATTCACTTGAAAACTACATTAAGAGACTTACAGACCTTGAACAAATTGGCAATGACATGGATGGCGTTGAAAAGACATATGCTGTTCAAGCCGGTAGAGAACTTAGAGTTATTGTAAAGCCTGATAAAATTGATGACCTGGAAAGTGTTAAAGTTGCCCGTGATATTAAAAACAAAATTGAAGATACATTACAGTATCCAGGAACAATCAAGGTTGTAGTTATTAGAGAAACAAGAGTTACAGAAGAAGCTAAATAAAGCTTCTTTTTTAACTTTCTGGATTTTCATTGGCTATAATTTCACTAGAACTGCTAAAGGCTACATATAAGACAATTAACGAGCTAATTAAAGTAATTATACTAGCCAAAATCTGCAAATCCGCATTTTTGTCATTTAAATTATATGCTGTTTTGATAGATTTATCATATGAATTTATTATTACAAAACCGACTGCTACAATAAAGGCTATAATTCTATTTATTCTGAGTATATTTAAAGCATCTTCATCACTGTAGATTTTTTCGCGTTTTTCACAGTCCATCATAGAGTTATAAGAAAGCGTAATAGAAATTATAATTGTAAAAATAAAAATAAGCGATAGACAAATTTGAATTTTTAAAAGTTTATCCTCTTCTAAATCATAGTTTGTCATTTATAATCTTTATCCTTAGAATTTTAACAAAACAAAAGTTCCACTCTTGATTATCGCTTATTAAAACTACGTTGCTGCCTTTAAAAAAATCGTATTTGTTTTCCACAGTAAAGCCACCCATAAATTATATGTTTATGACAGATTATTTATGTTCTCACATAAATTCCCAAAACAATCTATGAAAAAATGATGAACTGTGTTAAAATATTAAATAGAATAAGGAGGAAGCATTATGCGAAGAATGACCTACGTCGATAAAGACGGAAATCAGATAGACCAATCTTTTGAAAATAAAAAACTACTCTTAAAATTTTTCTTTGTTTTTGGAACAGTTTTGCCACTAATTTTTATAGTTTTAATTATTGTGACTGTCGTTCAAAATAAAAATTGTACAAACATTTATAACTCCATAAAAGAAGCTTCATTAAAATATGCTGAAGATCAAGATAAATTACCTGAAATTGAAGGAGATAACACAGAGATAAATATAGGTAACCTATATTCAGAACAATATTTAAGAAGCATTAATACCAATAATACATTATGCTCTGGGACAGTAAAAATAACAAAATATAAAAACGAATATATATACACTTTAGACGTAAAAAACTGTGATATTTGTTCAACAAATAAGAGATATAAAGGATGGAGTGCACTTCAAAATACTTATCCAAAAAACAAGGCTATAGTTGATGTTATTCCATATTATAACTATTACGATAGACAAATAAGTACTACTGAATGGTCAAAATATTACGAACAGTCAGAACTTTCAGATGAAATATCTGAATACAATATAAACCTTCCTATAGAAGAAAATACTCTTCCAGAAATACCAGCCGAAGCCACAACAATAGATATTGAAGCCGATACAACAAATTATTATAGATATGTTGATAAGAAGTGGAAATGGTATGACATAGAAGGAAATTACTCCGAATTTTCATCAGAACAGCCTAACGGGTATGAAAAAATTGATACCAATACAGAAAGATATACACAATGGTCAGAATATTCTCTAAATTATCCTGAAGAAAAATCATATCGTTCTATCGAAAAAACAACTGGATATAAATATTATTACCTAGATGAGTCAAATAAAAAAGTATACTATAAAAGTGGTAAATATATAGCTAAAGAAGAAGTCGATACTCAAAAATATAATCAGCGAGATAGCGAAAGTGCCACTTTATATAGATATAGAGACAAACAGTGGCGTTGGTATAATGGACAAAAGCGTAATTATAGTACGTTTTCATCTGTCATGCCAAATGGCAAACCTTTTAAGGATCTAGGAATAGAAGTATCTACCAATCCAAGCTCTTGGAGTGCCGAGAAAAAATCAAATTCTGCAACAGAAGAATATAGGGTCGAAGAGGTAAAACTAATGACTAGGTTTAGAATTAATTATGAAATACTCTCATTAAAAGTTCTAGATAAACCATTAGAAAAAACAGAGTTTGAATCAAACGTAGGAGAAAACATTTCAGAATTTAATAGTAGAGAAGATAAAAAAATTGAAGTTACATACAAATTTAAATATAGAAAATCATAAAACTAGCGCATAAGCTAGTTTTTATTATTATTAAAAACATATAATTAAATATGAAAAAAATCAAACTAAAAAAGAAAATGAAATTTACTACTACCTTTTTAATTATAACGATATCCGTATTAATATGTAGTTTCCTATTGTTACAGTATATCAGTAAAAAAGTATCACCATCATTCTTTAAATATGCCGAAATCGAAACAAAAAAATTTTCGAACATCATAATTAATGATGCTATAGCTAGTACTATAACCGACAAAACAACATCAGGAGAAATATTTGAAATAGTTAATGACGAAAATGGCGAAATCAAAACAATAGATTTCAACACAGCAAATATCAATAAATATTTGACAGAAGCCACAAAAAGTATCCAAGAAGACTTAAAAAATATCGAGAAAGGAAATATTCAAAAAGTTAAATCTAAAGGCAGCATAAAAAACTATAGTGAAGCAGACTTAAAAAAGGGAATTATTTCTTACATAAATAGTGGCATAGTATTTAAAAACCCTATCTTAGCTAATCTAGGTCCCAAAGTACCAGTTAAAATAAGTTTAGCTGGAGATGTCATAAGTTTTATATCAGCAGAAGTTGATGATTATGGAATTAACAATTCACTAATAAAAGTTTTTGTAAATTTAAAAATTACTGAGACAATCATATTGCCATTTAAATGGAAAGATATTGAATTAGAAGCCAAAGTACCAGTAGCCATTAAACTTGTAAATGGAAAAATTCCTAATTACTATTTTGGAAGTTCAAAAGAGACAAGGACTATAACCGTTCCAAACTCTTAAAAAAGTCATTTCTTGCCATCATCTTATTTCTGTGATATATTATAAAAAGAGGTAATAAAATGAAAACATACGAATTTACTTATAAATATGAAATATATAAAAATTACAAAGATGGGTTTGATTATGAAGTTGTCAAAGAAAAATGGACTGAATACTTTGATGACTATGACTATGTATTAGGAGATTGGTCATATGGTAAGCTTAGATTAAAAGGCTTTTGTGATAAGACAAACAAGAAATATAAGCCAATCAATGACATAAAAAATGTGGACGACTATATAAAAGCCCACTGTGCCTACGAATGCAAATACTTTATATTAAAAAAGATTAAAGATTAACTTTAATTTTTTTAATATGATTTACTAGTAAAAGAACAGATAAAATGATATAATGTTAAAGATAAGGAGGCCGCTATGGACATAAGAGAATTAATTACTGGTTATGAGAAATATTTAAATCAAATAAATGATATATGGAGGTCACTTTGACCCAGAAGAAAAACAAGAAAAATTAGACAAGCTAGATAAAGAAATGAAAGAACCTAACTTCTGGGATAATAGGCGAAAAGCCGAAGCCATAATTGATGAATTTAATACACTAAAAAACACACTTGATAAAGCAAGAACCATTAAAGATGATATTGAGTTTCATTATGGCAATCTAAAAAATGTAGGTGAAATATCCGAAGATATAATCAATTTTTCAAAAGAAGAGTTTGATAGAATTGGGCAAGATTTAGAAAAAATCGAAATAGAAGTTTTATTAAACGGTGAATACGATCAAAACGATGCTGTTTTAGAAATCCATTCCGGAGCTGGCGGTACTGAGGCCTGTGACTGGGCTAATATGCTTTATAGAATGTATTCTAAATGGATATTAAAAAAAGGATATAAAGAAGAAATTGTTGATAGGCAGCCAGGACTAGAAGCTGGAATTAAAAGCATGACTATTATCGTAAGTGGAACAAATGCCTATGGATATTTAAAAAATGAAAAAGGAATACACAGATTAGTCAGAATATCACCATTTGATTCTGGAGCAAGAAGACATACATCATTTGCTTCCATAAGCGTAACTCCAGTAGTAGATGACAAAGTAAATATTGAAATAAACCCTAGTGATTTAAAAATAGACGTCTTTCATTCATCAGGCGCAGGTGGACAATCAGTAAATACCACAGATAGTGCTGTTAGAATAACCCATTTGCCCACAGGAATAGTAGTAACCTGTCAAAATGAAAGAAGTCAAGTTCAAAATAAAGATAAAGCAATGCAAATCTTAAAAAGTAAATTGTTTGAATTAGAGGTGGAAGCAAAAAAACGCGAAATAAAAGAATTAAAAGGAGAACAGAAAGATATTAATTTTGGTTCTCAAATAAGAAGTTATATTATGCATCCTTATTCATTAGTTAAAGATCATCGGACAGAAACTGAAGAAACTAATGTAAATAGAGTATTAGATGGTGAAATAGATAAATTTATAAATTCTAATTTAAGGAGGAATGCCATATGATCTTCGGCCATAAACCAAATTTTGATAATGCTACTTTAATAAAAGAAATATATAGTAATAAAAAAACAAAACGCACTATGATATTTGTTATTGGTGTTTTGCTTTCTGCTATATCTTTCAATTTGTTTATAAAACCAAGCCACTTGATTTTTGGCGTTAGTGGTATATCAATTATGACAGAAAAAATATTTGGTATAGATCCATCAGTAGTTATTTTTATTGGTAATATTATTTTACTAATTGCCAGTTTTGTCTTTTTAGGAACAGAAAAAACTAAAACGACAATTATCGGTTCAATATTATATCCAGTATTAGTAAAAGCAACTGATTTTTTACCTAACTACATCAGTTTAGGAAACACCGAACCAATTGTCATCGCTCTTTGCGGCGCTCTATTATCTGGTATAGGTACAGGACTAATATTTAAAAATAATTTTACTAGTGGTGGAACAGACGTTTTAAAACAAATCTTTTCCAAATATGGTAAAATGGCATATAGTAAAGCTAACATATATTCAGAAGGCTTGATTATGTTTTTAGGAGGCCTAGTATTTGGCTGGGACGCTTTTATTTATTCCATTATTACCTTAGTAATATCAGGCATGGTAAGTGATAGAGTAATAATGGGAATATCCGAATATAAGACTCTTCAGATAGTTACAGGAAAAGAAAAAGAAGTAAAAGAATTTATCATAAAAAATTTAAATCATGGAATTACTGAAATAGATGCTAAAGGTGGATATACTGGCAAGCATAAAAAAATGCTTTTATGTGCAGTTCCTACTAGAGAATACTTTTTGGCTACAGAAGGAATAAAAAAATTAGACCCTGATGCCTTTGTAATTGCCATTGATACATATGAAATACAGGGAAAAATTAACGAAGAATAGAAAGAAGTGAAAATAAGTGGATTTAATAAAACTTACGAATGTAAAAAAAACATACCGTACCGGCGTAACTGCCATCCAAGATTTAAACCTTAGAATAGCCAAAGGAGACTTTGTTTTTATCATTGGATCTACAGGCTGCGGGAAAAGTACACTAATAAAGATGCTATATAGAGAAGAAAAACCAACATCAGGACAGATTGTAGTTGGTGGGATAGATGTTGGTAAACTAAGAAATGGTAAAGTTTATAAAATAAGAAGAAAAATAGGAGTTGTCTTTCAAGATTATAAACTTCTTCCAAAATCAACAGTTTTTGAAAATGTCGCTTTTGCCCTAGAAATATTTGGCCTTCCAAAAGATGAAATATACGCCAAAGTCATTAAAGTTTTAGAATTAGTTGGGTTAAAGAACAAAATTAAAAATTATCCATCACAATTATCAGGTGGTGAGCAACAGAGAGTTGCAATAGCTAGAGCTATAGTAAATGGACCAAAACTATTAATATGTGATGAGCCTACTGGAAACTTAGATCCTGAAACCAGTATGGAGATAATGCAAGTCTTAGAAGAAATAAACAAATTAGGAACAACTATTATAATGGTTACTCATGACATAAATATAGTTAAGCAGATGAATAAAAGAGTTATAGTATTAGATTCAGGAAGAGTCTTAAAAGATTATGAGAAAGGAACATACAGTCATGAAAACAATTAGAATTATCGTAAGAAATATAAGAGATGCTTTCAAAGGCGTATTTAGAAATTTTTCTTTATCATTTGCTTCAATATCATGTATTACTATAACTCTAATAGTTGTCGCTATTTCTATGGTCCTTTCTGAAAACGTCGATAATTTTACAGTTATAGTTGAAAAAGACGTTACCATAGTTGCCTTTCTAGATAACGAATTAACATCTGAGCAAATTGAAGAGATTAAAGATAAGATAAGTATTATTGATAACGTTGAGAAATATGAATTTAAATCAAAACAGACAATAACTGAAGAAATGCGTGATTCTTCAGAAGTATTTGACAATATAATGAAAAACTGGGATGACGATGAAAATCCTATTCAGAACACATATCAAATTAAAGTTACAGATATAAATGGAATCAAAAAAGTCGCTGATGAAATTAAGAATATTGATGGCGTAACTCTAGTTAAATATGGTGAAGGAATGGTTGAACAATTGATTTCTGCTTTTGAATTTATCCACAAAATTTGTATTGGCGCAGTTATCGCCTTAATATTAGTTACAGCCTTTCTAATTTCAAATACAATAAAGATTACCATTGGCTCAAGACAAAGAGAAATAGGAATTATGCGATTAATAGGAGCTTCAAACTTAAATATCAGAATTCCTTTCATTATTGAAGGACTATTATTAGGAATATTAGGATCAATTATTCCAATCGCTACTACTATATATGGTTATACGGAATTATATAAACACTTTGATGGACATTTATTTTCGAACTTCATTAAACTAATTACTCCAGTACCATTTGTTTATAAAACATCAGTAGTATTATTAGTAGTTGGTGTATTAGTCGGAATGTTTGGATCTTGGAGAGCCGTAAAAAAACATTTAAAAATCTAAAAAAACGCTATTTGCGTTTTTTTCTATTCTTAAAATGTTTCCTAATAATAAATAAGAAAATTAAAACAATAATTGCCGTACATCCATAAATCAAATAGTCACCATCGTAGTTAGCCTTAACTTCTTTTATCGTTTTACCATCATCATCTAGCTTAATGACATATTCTCCGTTTTTAGTATATAGATAATTTTCTCTCGCATATCTTGCTATATATTCTTTATCTTGCAACTTGTTGATTTCCGTTTTTAGCGATTTAGCATCGGATTTTAAATTAGTAAGTTTTTCATTAAGCTCTTTCTCTTCACGTTTTAAATTGTATAAATTAATAGTAGTTGTAATCAAAGTAAAGGCACAATATCCAATTATGAAAAGGGCAATTGGACCTAATATAATGAGTCTTCTTTTAGCTTTTTTCGAAACTTTTTTAGCCACTTAATCACCTCTACCATCAATAAGAGTATATCATTTTTTATACATTTTTACAATAAAGATAAAAAAGGGATATACACTATTCGTGATTAATTTTATTATGAATTAGATTATAAAACGAGAAACCTAATATAATTAGGATAAACTGATAAGGATGAAAATTAGAATTATTTATCTTTTGCATAACTATAAAATAAACTAATACATTAAATAGTACGATACCGAATGACCCAATATATTTAATAATTTTAATATTATTATATATTATTTTATAATTTATATTTAGCATTAAAGAAAAAGAAAAGCCAAAGATAAAAGAAAAAGCTAAAGATAATATTTGTAATTTTAAAGACATTATTTAAATAATTTATTAAATAAGCCGCCATCTTTTTCTTTGACCTGACCTTCAGAATAAGAAATGCTATCTAATTTTCCTTTTATTGAGACATTGCCTTGATATGTATCGAGTTTTATTATCTCTAGTCCCTGTCCTTTCAAAGTAAGATTACCCATACTAGTTTCCATAAAAAATTCTTCTTCGTCAAAACTCTCTATTTTTTTAACACCAGTAATTATTATATTTTTCCTTTCATTAATAGTTATACTATGATTTAATGAAGTTATTACACTATCTATCTTGTCCATAAGAACCTCCTAGAAAATTATATGAGATAGGCGTAAAAAAAAGACGAATTATTCGTCTTCGTCTTTAATTTTGTTATACTCTTCAATAATCGCATCTTCGAATTGCTTACGGCATTCTTGAGTGATTGGATGAGCAATATCGTGATATGTACCGTCGTTAGTTTTACGACTAGGCATAGCAGTAAATAGACCACCGTCACCTTCGATTATTCTGATTCCATGAATAGCGAAGCAATCATCTAGCACTACTGAAGCGATACCACGCATACGGTTTTCACTGTCCATTTTGCGAACACTGACTGATGTAATTTCCAAACTAACCTCTCCCTTCTAGCATGATTTCATCTTAATTGTACAATATTTAAAATCAAAAATCAACAATTTAAGATATTTTATTCATATATTTTGATAATTTTTGTGATTATATCTGCAAATGAAAAAGATTTAACAATATTATTTGGAAGTTTAACTAAAAATAAATAGTTATATATTTTTATTATTTCAGCTTCGTAAGTTTCATATTTATTTCGTCCTAGATTGCATTTTATTTTAACATTTTTCCCAATCAAAGGCATTAATGCCTTTCTTATTTCTAAGTTATTATATGGTTTACCTTGGATATCCAACATACATAGTACCTTTCGTTATTATTCCACCCATACCATCTTTGCCATATTTAGTCTGCTCCAAAATATCCTTTAAATCAATATTTTTATTTATATCTGATAAACTCATTTTTGTTGCAATAACTGCCGGATCTAAAGCATGAATATTTATGCGCTTTGGACTAGAAGCAAAATTAGCACCAGCTTTTATGAGCTCTTCATAACAAGAACCGCAGCCACCAGCTATAATTATCAGTTTTTCATGACTGCCTTCATACTCACGTGCTTCTTTAATTGCCGAGGCAAAATACTTGCTATTTTTATAAGCATTAATATCATTAATTGCGCCTTTTCTATTATAGTAAGCATCATGACCCGTTATGACTAGAATATTTGGCTTATATTTTTCAAGCCAACCTTTAATATTATTTGCAACATCTTCTTCTTTTTCATTAATACCCATTGACCATACATTAGACTTATCGTAATAATCTAAACACCTTGCTAGATAATCAGAATCACTATCAACGTGTAAAATTTTCCCGGGCAAGTAGAAATAATCATTGCGATTCAAATCTAAAGGTTGCTCAATTCTTTTCATAAAAGTTTCTTCATGTTCGATATCTTCATTGTTATATCTATTCAAATCACTAATATCACTATCGACAATTAATCTTACATTAACCCCTTTAAGATCAGCAGTATCACCATCTATCCTAATAATTTTAAAAATGATATCATTTCCATGAGAGTTTCGCGTGACTAAATCTCCAATTTTATAATCCATATTATCACCCAAAAAAATATATGCCATAATCTATATTTTTATGTACAAAAAAAGATCAAATAAATTGATCTATAATTTAAAGTCGTGAATATCATCATCGCTCATATCTTTGCCATCAAAGTAAAGTTTACTTTTAAATTTAAACATCAAAGCCACTAAATTTGACGGGAAAGACTTAACCATTTTATTGTAGTCTGTTATTATGTCATTATAGTATTTTCTGAAAGCAACTATTTCTGCTTCCGACTCATTTAATTCGACATCAATTTTCACAAAAGCATCATTATTCTTTATCTTAGGAAATCTTTCCTTATATCTGTTAAATTCTTTTAAAGCATCATATAATTTTCTGTCTAATTCAAAATTAGAAAGCTTCTTAGACTTTAATTTTTCCACTTGATTTAAAACATTTTCATCAGCATCTGTGTTTTCTTTAATAATTTCACTAGATTTATTAAGTAAATCAAATCTTTTCCTTAAGACAGAATCAATATTTGTTTCAGCTTCATTAATTCTAATTATAAAAACTTGAAATCTATTATAAATAGAAGCTATCCAAATTAATATTAAACAAATAAGAATAATTAAAGATGTGCAGGTTATAAATATGCTCATGTTACTCACCCTAATATCATTATAACAAAGTTAAAAAATTTTTTCAATTATTTGGATAGAATTCTGAACTATATATAATACGTTCATCAAATTTTATGTAATTAACATATATTAGCAATATTAAATACCAATTGCCGGTTTTGGGATCACTAAGTATAATATGATCCCTACCAGACTGTTCTACGATTCCTTTAAAAACTCTATCTCGCCACTCATTGGAATCTGGATATGATGCATATACTTCTACTTGCTTACCTCTATTTAATCTAAGAATGTTTTCAATATATGATTGTTCGAAGACAGTATTCCCAAAATTAACCTGATTTTGTTGGTTGGGAACCGCCTCACCATTAGTGAATAGTGGGGTTCCAGGAAATCCATTTTGATTCGCAAAACTATTATTCATTTTATCATCCTTTCACAATTAATATATTTAATTATTAGTAAAAATATGTTAAAATTATACTAAGGTGAGAATATGAAAGAAAAAGGATTTACATTAGCTGAGATATTAGGCGTAATAGTGATAATAGGACTAATATTATTATTAGTAGGTCCAGCAATAGTAAATAGAATAAGAGCAAGTAGAGAAAAAGTAGGAAAAACGACAGAAGAACTAGTA
>ONJI01000017.1 GCA_900318075.1 uncultured Bacillota bacterium
ACTTGATTAAGCTCTATACTCTTTATTTTATTTGAATCAAGTTCTATAAATTTAAACTTACGTGGTTTTATTATCTCATTTAAATAACTTACATTTTTGTCATCCAAAGTGATCATTTTAAATAATTTAGGTTTTATATCTTCTTGCAACATTATAGATTCAATTTTTTCAATATCAAATTTAAAAGGCTTTAACTTTGGCCTGCTAGTAGACGACTTATCAGCCACATTTATAAAACCAACCTTTTCATTATCAATTGTCACATTTTTAATTAGCCTTTTAGTATTTTTTAAATTACTAACCTGCTTATCTAAAGAATCCGAAATTTTACCACTTTTCTTATCTAACATATCGGTAACTTTATTTATAAGATTAATAATTAAAATTGTAATTATTTGAAAAGCAAACGTTCCGATAAGAAATTGCATTAAAGTTAAAACATCACTATTAATATATAAAGCATTATCTTTATATATATTTATTTCATTCACTCTAACAGTCAATAATATAAGAGTAAATAACACCTGAATTATTCCAAATGATAAATAATTTACAATTTTATTTACTACATACATATTCGTGCTAAATAAAGATACTAAAGCAATTAAAGAAGAAAGCATTACAACTATAAACAAAGTTATAAAATTTGGAAAATATAAAACCATAAATAAGCCATCCATAAAGTTATCAAAAAGATCAAATATTACATCACCAAAAGCAAACAAAACTGTCAAAATCGTCAAAAAATAAACTATAACATATACTTTTTTCCCATGTTTTTTTTGTAAAAAGAATAATATTATGGGCACTAAAAAAAGCAGGGTGAAAAGAGGATGAGCTAAAATATTATCAAACAAAACTTTTATTTTATCTAAAAATGATAGTTCTTCCATTTTTTCACCTCTTTCGTTTCAATATTTTATCACATTAAAAGATATAGTCAAATTTTATTATTTACCCCATTTCCTAGTTTTAAAATCAAGCACGTCTTCTCCAAGGACTTCTTTAATCGTATTAGATTTATAAGCCATTATAAAGTATATAACAGCTCCAACCACCCCATATAAAACAATATATATAATTGAGATAAATCTAGAAGCCGAAAAATTAGGAATAAATAAATTCAAAATAGACAAGCCCAAAACCATAATAACTGTGCATAATATAACTTTTACAAAGGTTCTCAAATATTTTGTAAAATTGATATTTGTCTTTTTCTTAACCATATACATTAAATAAATAGATTCTACAACATCTATTAAAATGTTTAGCGTAATAGTCGCAAAATATGCCTCTAACCCTATTTTGTTAAATAGATGCATCATCGGCACATTAAAAACAATCTTAAACATCAAAGAACCAAGTAAAGCAGTTACTGTCGCCTTAGTATTAGTCATAGCCTGATTAGTATTAATTAATACTGAACATATAGCAAGTGGAATTTGTGAAAGTATTAATAATCTAAATATTGAACTATTAAGGGCATTATACCCATAAAATACGGTCCAAACCGCTTTAGACATAAAGCTCATTCCGACTGATAATGGAATAATAACCAAACATAAAATCTGTAATGCCTGATTAATTTTACTATTTACTTCCTTAATATTCTTAACCGCATAACTAGAAGCTATAGTCGGAATTAAACTAGTAATAATCCCAGTAGAGACAGCCATTACAATCATATTAAGTTTAGATCCCCAAGTTGAAATAACACTTATAACATTTTCAGCTATCTTAGTTGTATACCCAAGACCAACTAAACTTTTAACAACTGTAAATACATCAACATTTACAAAAAGCGTTTCCAAAAGCGAAATAACAACAAATGGCATCGCATAAAAAATAACTTTATTTACTATTTTCTTATCAGTTATCTTAGCTTCTTCTGGAAGCCTTTTTGCCTCTCTATTTAATCCTTTACCATGTTTAATTTTACTGTGAACATAGAAATAGGCTGCGACTGCACCAACAGTTGCGGCAAAAACCGCTATGCCAACTGCAGTATTTAAAGATAGATGTAAAACCTTTAAGGCTAAAAAACTGCCTATTAGAATAACAGCCACTCTTACTAACTGTTCTAATACGTCCGCTATCGAAGACACCTGCATAATTTTATGACCTTGCAAATACCCCTTAGAAACACTTAAATGTGGGACTACCAAAATAGCCGTTGATATAACTCTAATAACCATTGTTACATCCTCTATCGTATTTCCACCTTTAACATCACCAATGATTAAATAGGCAACTTGCGGAGCAAAAATAAACAATACTAAAAATGAGATAATACATAAAATAGATATTATTCTAAGCCCAATTTTAAAAGTTCTTTCTTTGGTATTATAGTAACCCATTTCGTTAAATTCACTTACAATTTTACTCATTGCAACAGGAATTCCAGAAGTTGCCAAATTCAAAAATATATTATAAATTGAATAAGCATAACTATATAAAGCTCCACCCTGCGTTCCTATTATCGCATAAAATGGTATCACATAGACAAGGCCTATTACCTTACATAACACAATTCCAATCGTTGAAATAGCTGCCCCTGCTAAAAAGCCAGTTTTCTTCATTTAAACCACCTACTTATATAAAATTAGTGCAGAAAAACAGTATATCTGTTCCTCCGAAAAAACCCCCATTGCTACTGAAAATCTAATATCAAATATTTCTGGTTCATTTTCTTCTATAAATTTGTTGATTGCTTCTTCAAGATCCTTCTCATGACCTTCATCAAAAACTTTCACTTTCATTATATCACCAATTAAAATATAACAAAAGTTATCATTTAAAAATGTCAAATAAAGAGGAAATATTTCCTCTTTAAATTATCTAACAAATTTCACACCTTTTGAAGGGATTTGTGGCATTATCGTTCTAGGGTTTATCCTTCCTTGGTTAGCTGTGGCACTCGTAGCACCACTCCAAGTATTTCCATCAAATAGATTTAAATGAAGGTGTCTTGCACCCGCACAAGCATCATTATCTCCGCCTACTTGTCCCAAGACAGTATTAGGAGTTACATTTTGCCATTGACTTACAGAAACAGAGGCCATATGCCAATATGAAGTAACATAAGGATGATTATTTATTCGATGTAACACATAAACTATATAACTACCACAGTTTTTACCATTAACTTTATATGTTCCCCAAGGCTGAATTAATACAACCTGTCCTGAAGCAACTGGATAAATAGGTCCAGTACAACCAGAACAGTAAGAAAAATCTATTCCTCTATGATAACTATTATCATAACTTCTCCATCCAAAATCACTAGTTACATAACCATTACTTATTGGCATGTATGTTCCATTCGCACTAGAAATCTGTATACCTTTAACAGATCCAACACTACTACTTGAATTTGAAATGCTTCTGCTCAATCTATTCATACACTGACTCATTGTTTCTGAAAGTTTACATTTACTCATACTATTAATCATATCAATAGTTGCCTTATACTCAGTATCTTTATCAACCATTGTTTTACTTAAATCACTAATTTCAGAAGAAAGCTTTGCCTGAAGTATACTAAGCTGTTCCTTTTTCTTATTAAGTTCTTCATCTTTTCTATTAAGCTCATTTTTCTTTTCTTCAAGTTTCTTTATATCGTTACTATATTCCTCAATTAACTTTTCGTTATAATCCCCAAGCTGCTCGGCAACAGAAACTCTATATATAAAATCAGTAAAATCCGTAGCTCCAAAAATATACTCCAAATAATTAGCTTCACCATTAGTTATTTGGACAAAACTCATGATTTCCTTCATTTGCTTATCTTTTTTTTCAATATCTGCCTGTATTTCTTCAATTTGAAAAGCAATTTCCTTTAATTCATTATTTATTCTTTGAATTTCTTTTTCAACAGATGCCATATCATTTAAAGCTTTCTGCTTTTCCTCAGTTTTTTCAATCTTTTCTTCTTTTGCCTTATTATAAGCTGCTCTGTTAGCTTCAGCTTCCGCCTTTAACTCACCTAATGTTTTCTCCTTAGCTTGTACTGAATTTGCAAAACTAAAAACCATTAATAAGATAAACAAATAACTTATAAACTTCTTCATCATACCACCCTATTCCTTTAAAACATTTACAGCCTTCTTATAATCTGGCATATATTTACCAACAGTTTCCCAAAACTCTTTAGAATGATCAAAATGTACGAAATGACTTAGTTCATGAACAATGACATAGTCTATTTCTTTTAAACCATATTTAATTAACTTAGAATTTAAAGTAACCGAATTATCCCTTTTATTACAAACGCCCCATCTTGTTTTCATACTTCTAATTTTAAGTTTTGGAAAAGGTATTTGTTCTTCAAACAAATTATAATTATAACTAAGTCTTTCCTCAAAAACTTTTAAAGATTCATTTTTTAGCCATTTTTCTAATGCCTTTATACTTTTAACATATATTTTGCCATCACCCAGTTTTATACTATCAGATGGTACTAGTATTATATCATATTTTTGGCCTAAATAATAGAAGTCATTATCCATTTCCATATGTCGCTTTACTTTACTTAACGATTTTCGCAAAAAATTTTCT
This sequence comes from uncultured Bacillota bacterium, assembly GCA_900318075.1. Classification (GTDB taxonomy): domain Bacteria; phylum Bacillota_I; class Bacilli_A; order RF39; family UBA660; genus Coprosoma. The sequence goes on from ONJI01000017.1 coordinate 4,558, forward strand.
TCATTATTTAAAATTCTTCTAATATAGTGTTTAGTTGCTAAATAATTAGTTGTTACATATATTGTCATATCATCTTTGATTTTAATATAAGTATTTTTATTATTTTTTTTAACAACTATAACAGTATAAACCTCACCATCGAGTTTATATTCAAATGTCATTATACCACCATATTAATTCTATCACACTTCGTAAAATAATCAAAAAAGAAACGTACAATTTACGTTTCTTATAATAATGTAAGTACTCCACAAACAAGTGTTAATAATAAGAATGCGATTAAAGCAAATCTCCAAATATATTTAATCCATTTCTTGTAAGATACATCAAAATGACTTAAACCTGCAATTAAAACAATACTTGTTGGGAAAATCATCATTGCTATACCATATACTGATTGAATAAGTACTCCAGCTATCGACATGCTAGAAGCATCAAATCCATTAATAAATGATGTAAGAGCAGCAAGTAAATAATATAGATCATTGAAGAAGAAACCACTTATCAAAGCAGATACTCCCACAATGAAAGGATTAAATCCATCTACAAGTCCAAATAATCCACCATTTATAGTATTGACAAAAGTACCTGAACCCATTTGAAGAGCCTGATACAAAACGACTAACACCATGCTAGCTAGAGCAGCATATATAGCAGTAGGAATCCATTTTTTTGCACCAGCAATGAATCCTTCAATAAAATCATTCAAACTTAGTTTGTAAACTAATCCTATAACCATAGAAGTTACAATCATAAGACCTATAAATTCAACATTACTCCAATATCCAAATTGACTAACTCCATTTAATAATTTTTCAAAAATGGCAAACTCACCAATTTTAACACCCATAACTGCCTCATGCATATTATTAAATAGATCAATACCAAAACTATAATACCAATTATACATACCGGCAAAAGCAACTACAAGCATGCATATTAATATAACGATAAGTGGTGCTGTTCTAACTTCTGATTTTGAGCTTACTTTCTTAACTGGTTTTGTAACAGCTAAAGCTCTTGTATTTGATTTTTTTGAAGCTTTCTTTGTGGTATTTACCTTAGAACTCTTCTTTACACCCTTAATTTCTTTTTTAGCTTCTTTCACTTCTTTTTTAACTTCAGCTTTTATTTCTGCTTTTTTAACATCTTTTAAACCTTTTTTAGCAGATCTAACTACTATTAAAGCATATAAAATTGTTAATAAAACAAATAAAATTAGCCTTGTCCAAATTTGGTTATTCATATCTAAAGATAATAAATTTTTTGTATATCCTGTGATATTAAAACCATATGTTGAAACGACATTACCAACAAGTAAGCTTCCAACTGTTGCTGCTAAAACTGTAATTTTGTCATAGTTCATTTTAAACAAAATTGCCGCAAAAAGTGGTACTAAAACAAATAGTGGCAAAACAAGACCAGTAAGTGATGATAGAACTATTAATAAAATAATCGTTCCACATAAAAATTTACTTTCTTTACCATTATGTGTATAACGTGCTGAAACCCTTTCAGTAAACATATCTAATGCTCCTGTCTTTTCAATAACGCCATATAGACCACCAATAACTGCAAATACTACACCATATAAAATGAATGTAATAAATGCTGAAATAGGCATATTAACTAGATCAACAAGTCCAACAGGACTAATACCTGTAGTACTTAATTTTCCCCCAGAATAAGTGCCTACTGGAATTACCCAACTTAACACAGCAAAAATTAAGAAAGAAATTCCAAGTACCATAAGTAAATTTCTGTTTACTTTTCTAGATTTACGAATCATTAGCGCTATAAGAATAACACCTAAAATTCCCATAATAATACTTACGATAACTTCTGTATTCATTTTTCTACCTCCCATTAGCATTATATCAAAAAAACCTTATAATATAAAGCTTTTTTACAAAAATTAACATTTTTTCCAAAAATAGACAATTAATGATATAATTAAACCGGTGATTTTATGAACACATTTCCCTACTCTAACACAAATAAAAGGTACCATACACTAGACTATTTTTACAAGCAAAAATTCAAATCTAAAGTGTGTAAAATAAGTCTGAATGCCGGATTTACTTGTCCAAATATAGACGGTACTAAAGGCTATAACGGATGCATATACTGTTCTAAAATAGGATCAGGTGAATATGGTGGCAACCCTAAAGAAGATTTAGTAACCCAGTTTAATAATATTAAAAAAGTAATGGATAGAAAATGGCCCAATAGTAAATATATTGGATACTTTCAAGCTAGAACTAACACTTATGCACCTGTAGAAGTCTTAAAAGAAAAATATGAAACAATATTAAATTTACCTAATGTTGTAGGTCTATCTATTGCAACAAGACCAGATGCCATTTCAGATGAATGCTTAGAATATTTAAAAGAGCTTAATAAAAAAACATTTCTAACTATTGAACTAGGCCTTCAAACAATTCATGATAAAACATCTAAACTAATAAATAGATGTCATGATTTAAAATGTTTTGAAGAAACATTAAAAAAGTTAAAAAAAAATAATATATTTACCGTAGTTCATATTATTAATGGTCTTCCTTATGAAACAAAAGAAATGATGATTGAAACCGTTAAATATTTAAATAAACTTGGTATTGATGGAATAAAAATACATATGCTTTCTATTTTAAAAAATACTCCGCTTGAAACATATTATAATAAAAATAAATTTCACATATTATCAGAAGAGGAATACATAGATATAACTATAGAACAGTTAAGGCATTTAAACCCAAAAATAGTTATCCAAAGACTAACAGGAGACCCTATGGAAGAAGATTTAATAGAGCCACTTTGGACAATAAAAAAAATAAATACATTAAATAATATTGATAAAAAAATGAATAAAGAAAACATCTATCAAGGTGACAAAACCGGTGAATAATCACCGGTTTTTATAAATAACTTTACTTTGTCATTATAAAATATTGTTTTGTTATAATCTTTTTAATTTTTAGTTTATGTCATAGCAATGTGCAAGTTCCTGTCCTCTGGCCACCTGACAACCATGGTTATTAACATAGTCACTAACCATAGCTGATCCAAACCCAGCTGAAGCACCAGGGCCAGAAGCTTCCACATAGAAATCATCTGTTCTACACGTAAATGTCCCATAATAGTATCTACAATTACTTTCGCCAAAAATTGGGGTCAACATCTCCTGATTATCCATATGAGCATCTCCATCAGCAGTGGTATCAACGCAATATTCTAAACTATTTTTTATAAAACACGCATCTGCCTTTGTAATAGTATTATCTTCTATTTTATATCTTAAACATACATTTTTGCCAGTTGCAGCACAGCTACTATATGTCATCCCGATATCTTGTAATGTTGATGTGCCAATTGTCAAATAATCCGTATTCCACGCATATATTGTTTGCTCAGCAGGTGTTATAGTCATTCCATTAGTTCCTTGTACGGCATTAACTCCAATAGTAATTGTTTGTGATTCATTTAAAGTATAATTAGTTAAATCAGTTGCATTTGAAGCAAGTGTTGTACTTTCTGGCATATATACTTTCCATATTATATTTCCATCGGTTATTGTCTGATTACTTGTTACACTACTACCATTTACTTCT
>ONJI01000057.1 GCA_900318075.1 uncultured Bacillota bacterium
TAATAAAACCTTCTCTTTTTTTCTTATTTATTTTAACATTAAAAGAAGATATTTTTCATCAATATCTTCTTTTAAACTCTAGTATGTGAATCATAATTACTTTATAGATTAATTCATTTATTTAGATAAGTATGATACCATCTTATTTTATCTTTTTTTCACTACCATATTTTAAATTATTAAATACATTAATGATTTTATTATAATTAATTCTGTATTTTGCTTGAAAACTCAACTTTTTTTCAATTTTTATATTATACTCATGCTCTATTTGCTTGATAGTAACATTTAGAATTTTTGGTGGAATCATAATTAACATATTTTCAAACAAGTCAACAAATTCTTGACTTGATGTTTTTAAAAAAATTCCAATATCAATAAATTTACTATCATAAAATTCCGCATCTTCAGTTGTTATTGTCTGAGTCCAAACTGTAAAACTAGCTTGATGATCAAAAACAACTACTGTATCAGAATTTAATATCCCGTAATTTAATGTTTCTCTATCATCATTCATTATGAAATAATCAAAAATATACATTCTAACAATTTCAGTCATCAATTTTTTGGTATTATCAGGATAATTTTTTTCTATTGAATTCCATATATCATAAAGACTACAAAGTCTATTTAATTCAGGAAATTTTTTTCTTGCTGATATGAAATCTCCACAATAAGAAATATCTTTACTGAATACATAATTGATAGTGTTATCGGGTAATGTATTTTTAGGAAAAAAATCTTTTCCAAGTTTTTGAGCAATCGCTTCATCTATAACCACAGGTTCATATTGAAAACACGGAATTCCACATATATTTGCCAATCTACTACAAATTACTTCCAAAAAGTCATCATCCTGCTTTGCATAATAAACTACTCCATCAATATCAACCTTAGTTGTTTGATTTTGCTTTCCTAATATACATATTTTTTTTGCTCCCAGTATGTCCATATATAAACCTCCAATATTTAATAATTTTTATTTACCGTTTTTTTCAGTATAAATTATTTATAAATATCTTTAAAATAATAAATATTTTCTTCTAATTCCTGATTGCCAATTTTAATAGTTCTAGTGAAATCATAAATACCACCCATATATTTATAAAATTCATTAGCATATTTATTTTTTTTTATACAGCCTAATACCATATTTTTATATCCAAGTTCTTTAAGGATTTTTATATCATGATTAAATAGTATTTTACCAAATCCTTTTCCTTTTACTTCATTAATTAAATAAATACTATATAATTCACCATCATTAAGATGATTTTCTATTCTAGAATTACCAACCCATGTAATGCCTACAGGCTTATTATTATATATAAGCACATACATATAATCATTTTCTTTATTAAATTGACATTTTAGTTTTTTTATGTTTTTATCAAGTTCATTATTTATTTTTTTCAAAAAGGCATCTTCCACTATTCCCTTATAAGTCTCATTCCAACATTGTGCATTAACCATCAAAAAATCATCAATGTCATTTAACTCAACTTTTCTAATTTCGTATTTCATAAAAATCCCCGTATTTTATAATTGATTAAAATATTCTTCTTTTGTTATAGAATAAGATAACAAATCATTTCTTCTATTTAATTTATCAATGACCCTACTTCTGAGTAAACCTTCATATTTAAGACCAGCCTTAGCCATTACTTTTCCACTGGCGGGATTATTATCCATAAATTCAGCACATACAAGTTCTGCATCACATTCTTCAAACAAGTATTTAATAACAGCTTTTAATGCCTCGGTAGCGTAACCTTTATTCCAAAACTTTTCTCCATAGCAATAACCTATTTCACAAGTCCCAAATTTTAAAAACTTTTTAGATACATCAATAGTTCCTATTAACTCATTAGTATCTTTTAACCCGACAATCCATCTAAAAGTAGTTGGTTCTTCATATTGCTTTTCCCATTCACTATATAAATTAAATGTTACTTCTTGACTTTCATGTTGCTTCCATAATACATATTTATCTACAATGTCACTGTTACACCAATTATTATATGCTTCTAAAGAATCTTCTTTTGTAGCCCTTCTAAGAAATAGTCTTTCAGTTTCTAACTCTTTAGTTCCTAAATATTTCATTTTAATTCATTCTCCATACTTAAATAAATTAATCTATTTTCTCTTCTAACTTATCACTTTCATTTTTCATAATTAAAAGTAGTTCATTAACTGCAGTCTTTACTTTTGTATATTCAGCTTTATCTTGGATAGGTTTAGAAACCATTTCTGGATTATCATTATATTCATTA
>ONJI01000028.1 GCA_900318075.1 uncultured Bacillota bacterium
ATGGCTGTAACATTAATAAATCAAATAGTATATGGAATACCAGAAGTAGCACAAAAAAGATTTAATAGAGATATAGCAGAAACAATGCACCAAACAGCAATAGAAAACATAAATTCTATTAAATTACAAATTAGAATATTAGAAAGCCAAGTGCAAAGGGAGTGGGGTAGTAATGTCGAAAGATAGTATAAAATTTGGAGAATATTTAAGACTTGATAATGGTTATATTTACAAATGGGAAAGTAATGATTATGAATGGATATATGAAGAAGAAGGAAAATTTGTATATGGTAATAGTGCTAATGAATATGAATGGGAAAGTGATATTGTAAATCATAGTTTTAACATAATAGATTTAATAGAAGTAGGGGATTATGTTAATGGTTGTATAGTAATTAATAAAAAAAATGACACAATACAAATTATTCAATTAATTATACCTTTTGATTTAAAAGAAAAAGATATTAAATCAATAGTAACAAAAGAACAATTTAAAAATATGGAGTATAAAATTGAAAACTGAATTTTGTATAATGCCAAGTAATCCACCATACTGGTATAATAAAAGATTTGCAGGAAGTGAAAGACATGAGGTGTGGGAAGGAAGAACAGGAAACAGAAAAAAATCTATTGAAGATGGATTAGTAGTATTTACTACACCACAATTACATAGATTAGATAAATTTTCTATACATAAATCACATAAACAATGGGAAGAAAAAACACAAATGCAAAGAATATCAGTAAAAGTATGGTGTAAATATTATAATAAAACAGAAGAAGAATTTAGAGAAAGGTATGGTAAATTGCCACTATGAAAATATCTAAAGAAGTATATAACAAATTATTAAATAATTCTATAACAACGAAACAAAATAAATACAAAAATAAAAAAGTGCAATATGATGAAATGACATTTGATAGCAAGAAAGAATATTCTTATTATTTAAAATATAAATTAATGGAACAAGCAGGAGAAATAAAAGATTTAAAAATGCAAGTTCCTTTTACATTAATAGAAACATTTAAACTACAAGATAAAACATATAGAAAAACAATATACAAAGCTGATTTTACTTATTATGATAAGCAAGGTAAATATCATGTAATAGATGTAAAAAGTAAAGCAACAAGAACACAAGTGTATAAGTTAAAGAAAAAACTTATGGCATGGAAGTATGGAATAGAAATAGAGGAAGTATGAAAAATGCAATAACAGAAAATTATAAAAAATTGTTATTTGCAATAAAATATTCGGATGAAAAAGAAAAGAAAAAAACATTTTGTGTATATGATACACAAGACAGTGATAGATTATTGGTTGTTTTTAATAGCAGTAAAAATTGTGCAAAGTTTTTTAAAGTGACTGAACATTATATAAATTTGTTATTGAAAAGCAAAACATTAAAAAACAACAGATATAGAATTGAAAAATTTAATAATATTGACACAAACAAAAAAATATGATAAATTAAAAATGATAAAAAGGTATGTGTTGATATGATTCTATTAAATCCTGATTGGAAATTTAAAAATATACAAGAAAACATAAGTGCAATAAAAACTCAATATGATGGGATTTTGTTGCCTTTTTTATATTTTCAAGTAAAAAGTAAAACAAGAGTAATACATGAAATAAGACAAGAGGTGTTTACATTTAATAACATACAATATTGGCAAAGGGAAAGACTATGGGAAGTATTAAATAATGATTTAGAAATAGAAAGGTTCAGGAGGCTAAAATGAAAGAAATATGTGTAATAATTTTTATATGTTTATTAATATATGCAATTATAATTTGGAATAAGTAGTTGCAATTTATTTAAAAGTATGTTATATTATAAATGGCTAATATAAGCTAAATGTAAATCTTTTTTAAAACCTCAGTGCTAACTTAATTGTTAGTACACTGAATATACTAAAGCACTAAGTTATAAGTATATTTGGCGTAGTAATAACTAATAGCATTACTTCCTTTCAAAAATTCACACTAATTGTGTGTTTTTTTATTTACTTTTTTATAATATAATGTTATAATATAGAAGAAAGGAGATATTATGAAATTAGTAAAACTTAAATATATGACATTAAAAGGGGAAAGAAAAATAAATAGTTATAATATAAACATACCAAAAATAATAGTAGAACAATCAGGAATAGATGATAGTAAAGAATTAAAAGCAATAGCTAAAGATAAACAAATAATAATAAAGGAGAAATAGTGTGAACGAAATAGATAGGTTAAAAGAAAAAGTAAAACAAGAAAGAGATAAAAATAAAATGTTAAAACAAGAAATAAGATTAATGAAAAGAAAATTGTTAGAAGAAACTAAAAAATTAGAAGAAAAAATAAAAGATATTATGTTTATGGGTGATCTAAATGGATAGTAATTTATATAGCTATGAAGCAATAAAATCAACAATGAAATCACCAAAAAAAGATTTAATACCAAATGATTTATTAATATTTAAAAATGGTGAAAAGTCTATATTATATGCACAATACTATCCAATGATATTAAAATTATATGATGATAATTTAAATCATGTATATAATGATGATTATACAATAATAGAAGTATTAAGACCACATTATGAAAGTATATATGAAAGAGGTAAAACTAAAGTTAAAAAATAAAATCTACCCATTTGCCAAAATAAACCTTATATGATACAATAATTTAGGAGTATCTAAGAGGGGGCATTATATGGAAATTACAATAGCAATAAGTATTATATCTGTAGTAATAGCAATATCTAGTTTTGTATTAAATAGAAAAGATAAATCTACAAACGATGCAAGTAAAGAAAATTATAGGCTTGGAATGATAGATGAAAAACTTACTAACATAGAAAAAACATTAGTTAAAATAGAAGATAAATTGGATTCTTACGATAAAGAAATAGAAGATAAAATAGCAAAAGCAATGGAACATCATATAAAGGAATTTCACAAATGATAAGGGATGATTTGATGGAAGTAAAAAAACAATTAGAAGAAGTAAAACAAAAAAGTTTTAGCTATGAATTATTACAAGATATGAAAAAGCAAAACAAAAGATTATACACTATATGGATTATTACTTTTATTGCATTTATGATGCTATTAGGATATACTATCTATCTTCTTAATGATATAGGCACTATTGAAGAAACAACAAC
>ONJI01000011.1 GCA_900318075.1 uncultured Bacillota bacterium
TAAAACTATTAATATATCTTATAAAGATGGTGAAAAGCATTATTTTATGCAGATATGTTTTGATAATTTTTCTTTAAAAAATAAACTAATTTCCATCTATAAACTAACAGATTTAGAAGATGGCCTAGTAGATGAAGAAAATGAAAATTTTGTAAAATATAGAATAAATCTAGCAAAATATACAAAAAGTATTATACTTTAGATGAAAAGCTTACGAGATTTGAAAAAGCACTTGCTATTTTATCATTTAATAAAATAGAAGATCTTCGTAAAATATCTAAAGTAGATGAAATGCTTATGAGAGCTGTCAAAAAAATTGAAGAACTTATAGATGATCCTGATATGGTACAGTACATCGATGTTGAAAAAGGTATGGAACTTGGTCGTAAAGAAGATATAAAGGAAGCGGCTAAAAAAACTAGAATTGAAATGGCAAAGAAGATGCTTGAAGATAAATTAGATATAAGTGTTATATCCAAATATACTGGTTTATCAAAAGATGAAATCAAAAAAATGTAATATTTGTTTATTACATTTTTTAATTGTTTTTTTCATAATTCCAAGCATCTTTTAGCATATCTTCTAAAGTATATTTAGCCTTAAAGTTTAGTTCTTTTTTTGCTTTTTCAGGATCACTGTAGCAGGAATCAATGTCTCCACTTCTTCTTTCTACTATATTATACGGAACTTTAATGTTATTTACTTTTTCAAATGTCTTTATTATTTCTAGCACGCTATAACCTGTTCCTGTTCCTAAATTATAAATATGCAGTCCTTTTTTATCTTTTTCTAATTTTTCAATTGCTTTAACATGACCTACTGCTAAATCAACGACATGGATATAATCTCTAACTCCAGTTCCATCTTTAGTGTCATAGTCATTTCCAAAGACGTTTAAAGATTTTAACTTTCCTTTAGCAACTTTGGCTATATATGGTACTAGATTAGCAGGAATACCATTAGGTTCTTCGCCAATTAGTCCAGACTTATGGGCTCCTATTGGATTAAAATATCTCAGTATACATATATTCCATGTGTCATCACTTTTATACAAATCTTCGAGAATTTTTTCAACGAATAGTTTGCTTGTACCATATGGATTTGTCGTACCGCCTATTTTTGAAGTTTCTTTAATGGGAACTTCTTCAGGATTTCCGTATACGGTAGCACTACTACTAAAAACTATGGTTTTTATGTCGTTTTCTTTCATAACGCTTAAAAGATTTAAAACGCTACTTACATTGTTGATATAGTATTCTAATGGCTTTTGAACTGATTCACCAACTGATTTATAAGCGGCAAAATCTATAACTGCTTTGATGTCATTTTCTTTAAATATGGTTTCAAGAATGTTTCGATCTATCATATCGCCTTCATAAAATTTAAAGGCTTTATTTGTTATTTTTTTTATTTTTTCTAGCACTTCTTTTTTACTGTTACTAAAATTATCTAAACCAATTACTTCATAACCTTTTTCTAATAATTCTACTGCGGTGTGGCTACCTATATAACCACACATTCCCGTTACTAAAATTTTCATATCATCACCATATTCATTATACTAAAAAGGCATCTTAACTTCAAGATACCTTTTTAATTTCGTGCCACTGCCAGTCCTGAATTTCTTTCATGTCGATTCCGTTTTCTTTAATATATTCATCGTGTTTTTTTAATTTTTCTTTCATTTTATCTATAATTTTCTCACCTTTACTGCCTAATTCTAAATGATTTATCACGTCTATAACAAGGTGATAACGATCTAGTTTGTTTTGAACGCGCATATCAAAAGGAGTTGTAATCGTTCCTTCTTCTTCATAGCCATGGACTGATATGTTTTGGTTATTTCGACCAAATGTTAGTTCATGGATTAATGATGGATAGCCATGGAATGCGAATATTATAGGCTTATCTTTAGTAAATAGTGTATCATATATATCGTCTTCAAGGCCATGAGGATGACTTCTTTTTAGTTTCATTAAATCAATGATATTTACATATCTTATTTTTAATTTTGGAAGCTCTTTGTTTAATATCGATACTGCAGCTAAAGTTTCGATTACTGGTGTGTCGCCGGCTGAAGCAATTACGATATCAGGGTCGTCATTAATGTATGTACTTGCCCATCCCCAAATGCTTATGCCATTATTAAAGTGTTTAACTGCATCGCTCATACTTAACCACTGATAACTTGGATGTTTAGAGGCTGTTACAACATTTATTTTATTTTTGGTTTTTAAAATATGGTCCACGGCCACTATTAAACTATTAGCATCAAAAGGTAAATATATTCTTGATATGCTTCCTTTTTTATCGGCTATGTGATTTAAAAAGCCTGGTTCTTGATGTGTATAGCCGTTATGATCCTGCTGCCAAACATGAGATGTTAAAATATAATTTAATGATGATATATCTTGACGCCAAGGAAGCTTTTGACAAACTTTTAACCATTTGGCGTGCTGAGATGCCATAGAATCTACTATTCTAATAAATGATTCGTAGCTTACAAATAATCCGTGCCTACCTGTTAATAAATATCCTTCTAACATGCCTTCGCACATGTGTTCGGAAAGATAGGAATCCATAATTTTTCCATCTTTGCTTAAATATTCTTCATTACTTGTTATAACCTTTTGCCAATCACGGTTCTGAACATCAAATATCTTATAAAGTCTATTTGACATGGCCTCATCTGGGCTAAATAAGCGGAAGTTTTCGTTATTTCTATAAACATCTCTAAGATATTTACTTAGTTCTACCATATCTTCTGTTTGATATTCGCCGTGTCTATCAGAATTTGCGGCATAATTATAAATATCTGGTAGCTTTAATTCTTTTAATAGCTTTCCACCGTTGGCGCTTGGATTTGAACCCATTCTTTTACTACCTTTTGGCAAAAAGCTGCTTATTTTTTCTATCAGTTTTCCATTTTTGTCAAATAATTCTTCAGGATGATAACTTTTTAACCATTTTTCTAGTCTTGCGACGTCTTCGTCGTCCTTTATTTGAAGTGGTACTTGATGAGCTCTAAATGTTCCTTCTATTTGAACGCCATTAACTTCTTTAGGTCCAGTCCAACCTTTTGGAGTTTTTAAAATTATCATTGGCCACAAAATTTCATTATCGCCATTTTTGATTTTTTTAAAATCTTCAATTATTCTATTTAAAGTTAAATACATTTTTTTATGAAGTTCTTTTGTTTCTTCTCCTTCGACTAAATATGGATGATATCCTAAGCCATAAAAATAACTACCTAGTTCGGCTTTGCTCATTTTAGACAATATGGTTGGATTACTTATTTTATAGCCATTTAAATTGAGTATTGGTAAAACTAAGCCGTCTTTTTTTGGATTTAAAAATTTAATCCCGTTCCAGGAAGTTGCAAGTGGGCCTGTCTCAGCTTCGCCATCGCCAATTACGGTAGCAGCTATCAGATCTGGATTATCCAAAACTGCACCGAATGCATGGGCTAAAGAATACCCTAGTTCACCACCTTCATGTATTGAACCTGGTGTTTCTGGAGCAGCATGACTTGGAATGCCGCCTGGGAATGAAAAACTTTTAAATAGTTTCTTTAGCCCGTTTTCATCCATAGTTATGTCTTTATATATCTCACTATATGTACCTTCTAAATAAGTATTAGCTACAGGGCTATTGCCACCATGGCCTGGACCTGATATATATATCATATTTAAGTCATAGTCTTTTATTAATCTATTTAAGTGGGCGTATATAAAATTCTGTGCTGGAACGGTACCCCAATGACCAACTATTTTCTTTTTTATATCATTTTTAGTTAGTTTCCTTTTTAATAGTGGATTATCTAGTAAATATAATTCAGCTGCGGAAATATAGTTTGCCGCATTAAAATATTTGTCAATTATTACAAGTTTTTCTTCATTCATATAATCCCCTCTATTCTTTTATAATTATATAATGTTTTTGAAAAAAGAACAATATGTTTTAAAAAAAATGCCTACTTTTTCTCGGCATTTTTGTATGTATTTTATTAATAGTTATCGTGATTTTCTAAATCTATTAGAATTTTCTCCAAATTATCTCTTAATTCGGCTAAATCGTTATTAATTACATACCAAATATTTACTAGATTAATTCTCCAATTTGACTTATATTAAAGATAGTAGCATCCTGTGTTCGTTCGTCAGCGCAAAATTCTTCAAAACCGTATCCTAGAGTATACTTTATGCTTTTATCAATATACTCTATCATTTTACATATGGCATCAATTTCTCTATCTTTCATAAACAACAACTCCAGTATTATTTATTTCCTCGTCAATCTTTGACCCTTTGATAATTTCTGATTTTTCAAACGCGTCAACCTCTTTGCCAAAAAAGTTTTCAATTTTGGCAATTAGGCTGAATAATTTGAAGCCCATTAATCTGCCGTTTGAGTCAATAATTAGATCTATGTCGCTATTTTCAGAAGCTTTGTTTTTAGCATAACTACCGAATAAAGTAATCTTTGAAACTTCCCTGCTATCAACTAATTTGCTTAAACTATTTTTAATTTCTTCTATAGTATATATTTTATTATTCATAAATATCCCTCGCTTATGCTTTAATTATATATATTTTTTTATAAAAGTAAATATTTACTTTTATTCGGTGTTTTTACATAGTTTTTGGGAGGCATTTAAAAATACTTCATCAACATCATAATTATCACAAACTGACAGTGAAATAGTTCGATCTATTGCTTCACTCATTTCTTTGTTAATACTATAGTTTTCTCCAGCAAATTCTAATTTCATTATTCGGTCATCTAGACTACTAGATACTAATTTTACATCATCATTCATAAAGCTCATCAAATTTTTATTTGGACTTAGGTCAACTACTAATTCATCTATTATAATATTTATTTTATCTCTAGTGTCGTTTAAATATTTAGTGACTGGAACATAATAATAGTTTTCATTTATCTGGTTTATATAATATATGGTAACGTCTGTTATATCTTTTGTACTGGTAAGGTCAAATTCTTTATTTATTCCAAATGATCTATCTAAAGTACTTGGTAAATTTATTTTGGTCTTGGGAAGTTTTGTTAAAATATCCCCTTCCACATATATTATTATTTTATCTACTTTGTCGATCGATGTTAGTGTATAAACGATTGCTTCTATCATTTTTTCTTCTAAATTTTTGTCAACATCTAATAAATCTTTGGAAAAGTCCACTTTTAATACATCGTGTTCATAACTTATGCTTAGGACTTCTGTATCTGGTGGGATTATGGCACTAAATCCACTAGGTACTTTACTATCCATTCCACCAACTGTAAGAATTTTTATCAGTTCTCTAGCGCGTTTTTCAATATTGTTTTCGGAAACAGGAGCTTCTGTTAAGGCAACATAACTATTTTTATCCATTAAAAATATTGGTGTGCTGGTGACGTTTAAGTCGACATACTCTAGCTCTTCTTTAACCTTTAATTTTGGAGTATTTGAAGGTATTAAGTATATTAAAAGCATAGCAAATAAGGCTGCTACTGATAGACATATCTTTCTCATTGACATTTTTTTTAGCATAACAATCACCTATTTAATGATATGAAAAAAAAGGCTATTTATAACCTTTTTATAATGAAATCTCTCCAAGCCTTAATAATTCAATTACAGCTCCAGCTCGTCCTTTGACCCCCAATTTTTGCATTGCATTTGAAATATGATTTCTGACGGTCTTGTCACTAATATTTAGCTTTTGGGCTATTTCGCTTGTACTGTTATTCTGAATAAGTAATTCAAAAACTTCACGTTCCCTTTTGGTTAAAATTCCATTTTTCATATTTCCCTCACTTTCTTAAGGCGGGTGGTTTATATTAACTCTAAAATACTATATGCATGCACGTTTTTTAAGTGAGAAAAAATGCCCATTTTAAAAACTTTCTTTTTATAGAAAGTTTTATTTTTGAAATTTGACTGAGATAGACATTTGGGTGTCAAAGTTAGCTTGTACTGTTCTCATTATTTTATTGGCTATTTCAGTGTCATGTTTTTTACTGTCAATAACGACTGTAATGTTTTTGTCATCAATACTTACAAATGCTTTATAATTAAACTCTTTTTGAATTTGATTTTCAATTTTTTCTTCTTCACTTCTATTTTTATTTAATCTTTGAAGTTCTTCAAAGGCTTTGTTTTTATCTTCAGTGGATGTTTTTGAATCTGTAAGGGTCTTTTTAAGTTCGGTAATTTTATCTAACATTTTTTCTTCGGATTCTACTCTTAAGGCAACAAGTTCAGCACTTTCATCTGTATCTTCATTAATAGAAACAGTCCCTTCTTCTTTTTCTTTACTTCCATTGTTTGTGGCCATTAAAAGTTCACTTGGCATTGTTATATAATATACACTTAATACTAATATCAAACTAAATAAAGTCAAAAACCATAAGCTTCTTTTATTAATCATTATTATCCCTCCTGGCGTGCTTCTAATTAAGTATATTATGGTTATTTTTATTTATTACAAAAAAGAAGAAATTTTATTTTCCTTCTATTTTATGAATCATATTATCACCGTTATCATTATATCATTTTTGCAAATTTACTAATATTATTGTCTAAGTAGTTTTAATATATTTAGATAATTCATGTATATTTTTATAAAACCCACTATTTTGAAATGCACCCTGTAGAGTAGACATCAGAAAAAACCTAGGTTTTAAAAAAATGTAGTGGGTTTTTATTATTTGTTTTTCATTTGTGGGAATAAAAGTACGTCTCTAATAGATTCTTGTTCGGTAAATAGCATACATAGTCTATCTATTCCATAGCCTATGCCTCCGGCTGGTGGCATACCATATTCTAGAGCTTCTATGAAGTCCATATCGATATCGTTAGCTTCTTCATTACCTAAATCTCTTTCATTAAGCTGAGCTTCAAATCTTTCTAACTGATCTATTGGGTCATTTAATTCGGTATATGCGTTAGCAAATTCTTTACCACCTATAAATAGTTCAAATCTATCGACAAATCTTGGATCATCAGGATTTTTCTTAGTAAGTGGTGAAATTTCAATTGGATGTCCGTATAAAAATGTTGGTTCTATCAATGTTTCTTCAACATATTTTTCAAAGAATTTATTTATTATATGGCCGTATGCTTTTTCGTGCTGCTCTAGTTCAATGTTGTGTTCTTCAGCAAGTTTTAGGCATTCATCTAAGTCTGTAATTGCTTTGAAGTCTATACCAGTTTTTTCTTTAATAGCATCAGTCATACTTATTCTTTTCCAAGGTCCTTCTAAATTGATATCGTGACCGCTAAATTTGAAGGTCATTTTATCAAATACTTCTTTTGCTATTGTTTGAAACATTCCCTCAGTTAAATTCATCATACCTTCTAGGTTACTATAGGCAAGATAAGCTTCCATTAGGGTAAATTCTGGATTATGTTTAGTATCCATTCCTTCATTTCTAAATACTCTACCTATTTCATAAACGGCTTCCATGCCCCCTACCAATAGTCTTTTTAATGGTAGCTCTAAAGCAATTCTTAGATACATATCTAAATCTTGGGTATTGTGATGAGTAATGAAAGGTCTAGCTGAAGCTCCGGTAAGTAAAGTTGTAAGTACTGGTGTTTCTACTTCAGTAAATCCGTTTTTATCCATATAGTTTTGAATGCTTCTGATTATTTTTGGCCTTAAGAAAGCTACTTTTCTAGAATCTTCATTCATGATTAGGTCGACATAACGTCTTCTATATCTTTCTTCTATGTCAGTAAGTCCATGGAATTTTTCTGGTAATGGTCTTAGGGCTTTTACTAAATGAGTATATTCTAAACATTTAATGGTTATTTCGCCGGTTTTCGTTTTCATAACTTTGCCATGAATACCAACTATATCTCCAATATCAGCTGTCTTAAATAGACTATATACTTCTTCACCTATATCGTTAATTGAAATGTAAATTTGGATTTTGCCTGTTTTATCTTGGATTGTGATGAATGAAGCTTTACCCATTTTTCTTATAAACATAATGCGGCCTGCTACTGTTACTAGGTCATTTCGATTTTCAAATTCATCGTGAGGAATATCGCCATATTTTTCCTTTATAACTTGTGCATAATCCGTACGGTTAAATACATGGCCAAATGGATCTATTCCAGATTCGCGTATTTTTTCGGCTTTTTCCCTTCGTACTAATTCTTGTTCGGTAAATTGTCTCATTTTCATAACCTCCTTTTGACTATTCATTTGGTTTATTATTACGTCAATATTATTTCTTTATAAATTTTCTATTTTTTATTTTCTATTTTTTCTTTTAATTCTTTTATAAAATCTTCTAATGATAATGTAGTAGTTTCCTTTGATGAGTATTTTCGATAACTTATGGTCTTTTCGTTTTGTTCTTTATCGCCCAATATTAATGTATACGGAATTTTCTTTATTTGGCTTTCACGCATTTTATATGAAAGTTTTTCATCCCTACTATCAAGCGATACTCTAAAGTTTTCTTCTTTTAGTTTTTTCAATATTTCCTTGGCGTATTCTAGATGATATTCATTATTAACGGGAATTATATTAACCTGGTTTGGAGCAAGCCATAGTGGTAATACACCTTTGGTCTCTTCTAAATAATAAGCCATGGTTCTATCAATAGATCCAAATACTGCTCTATGAAGTACTACTGGTGTTTTTTTACTTCCATCTTTATCAACGTATGTTAGATTAAATTTAGCTGGAAGGCAGAAGTCTAACTGGCATGTTGATAATGTAAATTCATTTCCAACAGCTGGTTTTACTTGAACATCTAGTTTAGGGCCATAAAAAGCGGCTTCTCCAATCTTTTCAACATAAGGTATTTTTAGATCGTTTAAAACATCTCTAAGTTTATCTTCGGCCATATTCCACATTTTATCGTCTGGGTGGTATTTAACTTTGTCTTCTGGATCTCTTAGTGATAATTCAAATTTATAGTTTGTAATACCCATTTCTCTATATACTTCTAGGATCAAATCAACAACGCCTTTAAATTCTGTCTCTATTTGTTCAGGAGTACAAAAGATGTGTGAATCATTTTGGCAAAATGTTCTAACTCTTTCGATTCCTTTAAGTGAACCACTTGTTTCAAATCTGGCATCACGAGCTATCTCGGCTATTCTTACTGGTAAATCTCGATATGAATGTATTTCATTTCCGTAAATAACCATATGATGTGGGCAGTTCATGGGACGAATGACGAATTCTTCGCCTTCAACTTCCATTTTAGGGAACATTGAATCTTGGTAGTGTTGCCAATGTCCACTTGTTTTATATAGTTCAACATTACCTAGTGGTGGGGTTAAAACGTGCAAATATCCTCGTTTTATTTCTTTGTTTCTAATATAGTTTTCAAGTTCATTCCACATAATAAATCCATTTGGAAGATACATTGGAAGGCCTTTTCCAACTAGATCATCAATTAGGAATATACCTAATTCTTTACCTAACTTACGATGATCTCTTTCTTTGGCTTCTTCAAGTTCTTTTAGATGTGCTTCTAAATCTTCTTTACTGTCAAAGCATATTCCATATATTCTTTGAAGTACTTTATTTTTTGAGTCACCTTTATAATAAGAACCACTAAACTTTAATAGTTTAAAGTTTTTACATTCTTTAACACTATCTACATGTGGTCCTCTACATAAGTCTGTGAAATCACCTTGGGTATAGCAGCTTATTGTCTCGTCTTCACTTAAATTTTCAATTATGTCTATTTTATATGGATTATCCTTAAATCTTTCTAAAGCTTCTTCTTTTGATAGTTCTTCTCTATATATTCTTTTACCATCTTTAGCAAGCTTTTTCATTTCTTTAGTTATTTTTTCTAGGTCTTCGTCAGTTAGTGTATAGCCATCAAAATCTATATCGTAGTAAAATCCTTCCTCTATAACTGGTCCAACCCAAAGTT
Organism: uncultured Bacillota bacterium; assembly: GCA_900318075.1. Taxonomy (GTDB): domain Bacteria; phylum Bacillota_I; class Bacilli_A; order RF39; family UBA660; genus Coprosoma. Next base: position 9,913 of record ONJI01000011.1, read on the forward strand.
TAGCATCTTTGTATATGTGTTTAACTGCTTGAGCAAGCAAGTGTGCACAACTATGGTTTAATGTGTTTAGTCTTTTGTCTTCTTTAATGTTTATCATTTTCTTCTCTCCTTCATTTCTTCATCTTGTACAAAGCTTTCATCTAAGGTGGTTAAATATTCGTTTTCTAGATATATTTCTGGATTTATATATGGAGCTGGGTTATCAAACCTATCTGTTACTAGTATTACTTCACCGCTAGCTAACATTTCTCTTGTTAGATTATCAAAGCTAATTTTATGAATATTAATGTCATAAAATCCAACTACTTCTTTTAGTTGTTTATGTGATAGTTTTGACAATTTTGTTAGTAGCTCTTCATTTGTAAATCCATAATATCTTCTTAGGAATTTTTTTATACTCATTTTTTCAGCATGTCTTAATTCTTTTTTATCCATAAATATTTTCCCCCCAATAAAAAAGCCTTGCATATATTACGTGCAAGGAGTGCGTTTAAGCACGGTACCATCCTTATTTTTTACTTAATTTAGATAACGGTTTTATCCGGATTATATAATCAGCTCCAAGGTAGTAATTATTAAAGTTATTTTCTTTGGCTTACACCATCCCAAATTCGCTTTAAAACACTTTTTAATAATGTTGTCCTTTTCATCGCCATTAATGATATTTTATCACAATTTTACTAATTTAAAAACATTATTTTGCATTTTTTACTTATTTTAGTTTAATAAAATATCTACTTTGATGTTTTTATCTATTAATTCTTTAAATTTTACCCCATCTTCTTTGTTTCCAACAATGGAACCGTAGTGAATTGGGGTTACTATTTTAGGTTTTATAATGTTTGTAAGACGTGCGGCTTCTTGATAATCCATGGTATATGTCCCACCTATTGGAATAAATAGATAGTCACATTTTACGTGTTGGCTTTCTTCTATTATATCAGTATCACCCATTATGTAGTATGTTTGATTTAAATAAACAAGATATCCTACCCATCCATATTGTTTTTTATGAAATGGTTTATTTGTGTTATAGGCTGGAATGGTTTTGAATTTTATACTATTTATTTCATATTCATTATTTGGTTTTACTATAAATAAATTATAATTATTTAACTTTCTTATTATTTCTTCATCGTTTGGTGCGATGATTACGGTTTTATCATTTATAATTTTATCTATGCTTTCTTTATCAAAATGATCATAGTGAGGGTGCGTAATAAATATGGCTTTAGCATCATGCACATCATCTTTTATTTTAAATGGATCAAAGTAGATATTATTTATTTTAATACTACTTTGAGTATTTATAGTTATCATTTTTTCACTTCCTTAAGTTTTTACTTATTAGTTCTTGATATTCGGTTAATTGCTTAATTCTGGATATTATCCTTCCAGCTTTTATTATTTCATCACCTTTACTCGTTATAGATAAATGAGTTTCTAAAGCTTTTAAGTCTAAGTTGGAAGTAAAAAATGTAGGCAATTTTTCATCCATTCTATACTGAAGAATCGGACACAATATTTCATCTCTAGCCCAAGGTGTAACACTTTCAGCTCCAATATCGTCTATAAGTAAAAGTGGGGCTTTTTTAACTATGTCATATTTGGTTTTAAATTCTGTTTTTATGGGTGAATTAAATGATGCTTTTAAATCATTTAAAAATTCTGGCCAAAAGATAATAGCACTTTTAACATTATCTTTAGCAAGTTCATTTAACATAGCCGCTATTAAATATGTTTTTCCTGAACCAAAATTGCCACATAAATAAAGGCCTTTTTGATGAGGATTTTCTTTATATTTTTTTATAAATTCTGTAAGCCAAATAATGGTATTATATCTAGCTTTATCTGTTTTATAAATTTTTTTTATGCTAGCTTGTTCTATTTCTTTAGGCAAATTATAAAGATAAGTGTTTTCGTGGTATTTATTTTCTTTATCCATTTTCTTTTTATATTTACATGCTTTATATGAAAATTCTAAGGACTCATTTACAACTTTTGGAAGGTAGGCAAAACCTTCTAGTTTATTTTTACATTCTAAAAGTCCTTTGCAATTTTGGCAGTTACTGTATTCTTTTTCACTTTCTTCTAAAAGAGATGTATACTTTTTTAACTGTTCTTTTTTTAATCTAATTCTACCGACAAAGTTTTTGAAATTTTCATCTTCAAGTGCTTCATCGTAAGCTTCATCTAATAGCTCATTTATATTACTTTTTGGATTTAAATGTTCTTTTAGTTTTTGCATATTAATCCTCCTATAGGTTTTGGAGCTTTTCCTCTAATTTTTTTATATCTTCTAAAGATGCGGTATCCTCAGCAACGTCTTTATTGAACCAATCTGGTTTTACTTCTTTCTTAACTATTTTATTAGATGTCTTTTTGGTTTTGTTTTCTTTTTTGCATATATCTATAGCTTCTTCGACTGAATTAATATTACTTCTTTTCCACTGACTAGCAATAGTTAAGCAGAAGTTTTTAGTGAGTTTATTATCGTTTATTCTAAGAACGTAATCGATTAAAACATTGACAACTCCTGGTGAAAGTTCATAGTCTAATAGCAAGGTTTCAATCAAATTCAAATCTGCTTTGCTCGGTCTTACGCCTTTATTTTTACCGGTTAAAAAGTCATATGGTGATGTCGTTTCAAAGGTATATATCATTTTCGATTTTTTTGAATTATCACTGACAGTTTTTCTTAGATATTCTGGCTGTTTTTTATATACTAATGTCGGTGATGAGTTTTTGTTTTCAAATGTATAATAGTTATGGCAATTTTCTCTAAGTTTTTTCTTATCTATTATGTGTTTTTCGTTTACTGAGTTTCGTATAAGTTCTCTTAGCGATTCATCATCTAAATCATATATAAATGATAGTTTATATATTAGTGATCTAGTGTCTGATGTAATGCTTCTATGATTTAATATTTCACTGGGAATTAATGAAAGTATATTATTTAAGTCTATTTTTTCATCAACTGTTATATCGATGCTTTTTACTCTTTTGATGTTTTCAGTATCTTCTATTTTTGAACTATTCATGGTATCGAAAATTTCATTAAATTTGGATGTTATATCCTCATATTCATTCAGATCTATTTTGGGTATTGAAAAAGTTTTTAGTATTTTTCGATATTCTTTTTTTCCAATATTGCTTTCTAATGTAGTAGAAAGTATTGGGTTATCTAAAAATTCAGCTGGTTCTAATGGTGAATATAGTTCATATATGTAACTATTTATATTTCCGCTTTTTAGATATGTTTTTAAAAGACCAATGCCTTCTAATTTTTCTCTTGATTCTAGAATGTCTTCTAATTTTAAGCGCATAGTGGCCATTAGGTTATGATGAGTAAATTCCGTAGAAATTATTCCCAAGGTATCTAAGTTTGCCCATAATGTAAAATATAGATTTATAGCAGTAGCTCCGATAACTGGTTCATATAATTTTATTAAAATAAATCTATCTTCATTGTTGAGTATGCTGGCGTTTTTTACAATATATGTGTCGGCAGGAAATAAGTTTCTCGTCATATGCTCACCTTCTTTCTATAAATAGTTTATCATATTTTTTTAAAAGAAAAAAGAGCTTTATAGCTCTACATTATGATAAACTGTTTGAACGTCTTCAACTTCATCTAGCATATCTAGCATTCTTTTAAATGTATCCAAATCTTCACCAGTCAATGTTACTTTTTCTTTTGGAAGCATAGTTATTTCATCCATATCGAATTCAACATTTGGTAGTTTTTTAGAAATAGTTTCCTTTATTTTATATAAATCGTTTGGGGCACCATAAACAATGGTTTCACCATCTTCCATTTCAATATCACTTACATCGATTCCGGCATCAATTAATGTTTCTAAAGTTTCTTCATCTGAAAGTCCTTTAAAGCTTACAATGGCAAGATGATCATACATGTAGCTTACACTGCCTTGCGCACCCATTTTAACATGGCATTTATTGATGACAGCTCTTATACTACTAACACTTCTATTTACGTTATCGGTAAGACATGTAGCTATAGCATTGGAACCAGCTGGTCCAAATATTTCATAGTTAGCTACTGTATATGTCTCATCAGCTCCACTATTTACTTTATCGATAGCTCTTTTTACAATGTCATTAGGAACTTGCTCTTTTTTTGCTTTTTCGACAAGTCTTTTTAAAGAAGGATTACCTTCTAATTCTGTTCCTCCATTTTTTGCTGCTTGATATATTTCTCTAGCATACATCGAATATAATTTTGCTTTTGCAGCTCCTGTTTTTTGAATACTAGCTTTTCTTACTTCATATGCTCTTCCCATTTTAACATCCCTTTCTGTGCTTTTGACAAAGCATCCTTTGCGGCTTGTTGTTCAGCCGATTTTTTACTATTAGCTTCACCTATGCCATAGACTATTCCATCGATTACAGCTTCGACTTTAAAATGTCTATTGTGAGCTGGACCACTTTCTTCAATTAATCTATAGTTTAAGCTTTTTTTATCTGTTTGAACAAATTCTTGCAAAATTGATTTATAGTCGTCGAAGAAATCGACTTCATGATTTTCGATATGTGGAACTACATTTTCATCAAAGAATTTTTTGGCGGTATCTAATCCTTGGTCCAAATATAAAGCTCCTAAGAACGATTCAAAGATATCGGCTAATATAGCTTTTCTATTTCGTCCACCGCTGGCTTCTTCACCTATACCTAATTTCAAATATTTTTCTAGGCCTAATTTTTTTGAATATTCGTAATTTGCAGTTGTACAGACGTAGTGCGATCTTAATTTGGTCATTTCTCCTTCGTTATATTCGTACCTATTATAAAGATAGTCACTCATTAAAAGTTCTAAAACAGCGTCACCTAAAAACTCTAATCTTTCGTAACTTATGGTGTTATTTTCGTTGGCATAAGAGGTATGTGAAAAGGCTGTTTCATATAAACTTATGACATTTGGTTTAATATTTAACTTATCGAGCAGTTCCATTTAAATCACCTACAATATTATAGCACATTTTTCTATATTTTTAACCTACTAATAGTAATAATATGAAATCTCTAATGTGTAAAGGTAAAATATTTGTTTTACTTTTATTTTCATTTTATAGTATAATTATTTTGAGGATATATGAAAAGATTATTAATTATGCTTATTAGAATTTATCAAAAAATACCTGGACCTTGGCACAATGCGTGCAGGCATATTCCAACTTGTTCAAATTATGCGATAGAAGCTATTGAAATTTATGGTTCATTTAAAGGTGGATTAATGGCTTTTAGAAGAATTTTAAGATGTAATCCTTTTGGGACAAGCGGCTATGATCCAGTAATTAAGGAGGATGTAAATGAGAAAAATATTTAGTATGTTTGCTTTATTTCTTTTGTGTTTTAGTATGACAGGATGTTTAAAAAGGGATAATATGGAAGATATAACTATATATACAACTAATTATCCAACTTACTATATTACTAAAAAATTATATGGCAAATTCAGTAAGGTTAAAAGTATTTATCCTAATGGAGTTAATATTGATGATTATAGTTTGACTAGCAAGCAAATAAAAGACTATAGTAGTGCAAGTTTATTTATATTTAACGGTCTTAGTAAAGAAAAAAAATATGTAGATAAAATGAGAGATAATAATAAGAATTTAAAAATAATAGATACAACGCTTTATATGGAATATACTTACGATATGAATGAGCTTTGGCTTGATCCTTCTAATTTATTGATGATGGCTCAAAATATAAAGTCCGGATTTAATGAATACATTGATAGTTATTATCTAAACAATAATATTAATACTAATTATGAAAATTTAAAGGTTGAAATATCAAATTTAGATGCAAAAATGAAGGAAATAGTATTAAATGGTAACAGTAAAACTATAGTTGTATCAAGTAATATGTTTAAATATTTAGAAAAATATGGTTTGACGGTTTATGTCTTAGATGAAGAAGATTCTAATATTGAAATTACTACTAATGAAGTTACAAAATTAATTAAAAACGGTCAAATTAAATATATATTTATTAAAAATAATGAGGAAGAAAACAATACTATAAAGAAACTAGCAAGTTCCACTGGGGTAACTATTCAAAAATGGCATACTTTATCTAATATTTCAGAAGTTGATGCCAGTGAAAATCAAGATTATTTTACAATTATGAATAATAATCTAGAAATGCTTAAAAATGAATTATATAAATAGCGAGCTATTTTCTAGCTCGCTTTATTAATATGATTAATATGATTGTTAGTGGTATGACTATTATATTTGACTTTATAAAAGCTATTAAGCTGAAGCTGGGTCTATTTTTTAAATAGACGTTTTCTTTTCTTATTAGCTTATTTTGATAATATATTTTTAAAGTTCCTAGTTTGTTTTTAGTAAATGGTGTAACTTCTTCTACTCCGTTATATTCGTATTTAATATCTTTCTTTTCATAATTGTTTGGTAGATATTTAATTATATCTTTTGAAGGATATAATTTTATTTTGGTCTCTTTTGAGTACTTTGTCTTTAGTGTTTTATAGCTTATATTTTTATCAACTATTTTTTGATTACTATAGTTTTGGATAAAATAGTCATAAATTATTTTGGCATCTTCTATATGGTGAGGCGCTTTTTTATCATATAAAGCTCCAGTAGTTATAAGTATATAATTTGTGCCATTTTCTTTAGCAATTGTTGCTAGACATAAACCGGCTTTGGTTGTAGTTCCTGTTTTTCCGCCTAAAACATATGGAATATCAATATTGAAAGCTTTGGCGTTTTTTTGAATTGTACTTTTGAAGGTCAGTTTTCCATCAGTCGTCTTGTATTCTTTAGTTTTAATCATTTTTTTGAATGTCTCATTTTCTAAGGCTTTTTTAAAAATTATAAATAGATCTTTAACTGTTGAATAATTATTCTCGTCATCTAGGCCTATGACATTACTGAAATTTGTATTTTTTAAATTTAAATCTTGGACTTTTTTATTCATGAGAATAATAAATTCTTCTTCACTTCCTGCAATGTTTCTGGCTAGGGCTTTGGCGGCATCAGCCCCTGATGGCAGTAATAACCCATATAGTAAATCTTTATATGTTACTACTTCACCTACTGTAAAGCCGGCTGTAACTAAATTATATTTTTGAACATTCTTAAAATCACTATTATTTATGATAATTTGTTTATCTAAGTCTTCAATATTTTCGATACTGACTAAGGCGGTCATTATTTTTGTCAAAGAAGCTATTTGGACTTTGTCATTAGAATTTTTTTCATATAATATTTCGTTATTATCTATATTATATAAAATAGCATTTTTTGAACTTATATCTAATTCTATGGCCTTAATGTTTAATGGTATTAATAATATTAATATGATTAATAATTTTATGGTTTTTTTCATATCATCACCTATTTAAAATCAATATTTGTTATATGGTACTTTATATTCATGGTATCATAATATTTTGCAAATTAAAAGATATTCTTTGCGAATATCTTTTAGATTAAATTTTCTTCTTTATTTTAAATAAGGCTTTAAAAATTTACCTGTATAGCTGTTTTCACAAGAAGCCACTTCTTCTGGGGTTCCAGTTATAACGATGTTACCACCTTCGTCTCCGCCTTCTGGACCTAAATCTATGATGTGATCAGCAACTTTAATAACATCTAAATTATGTTCAATAACAATTACAGTGTCACCGTTATCAACTATTCTATCTAGAATGACAAGTAGCTTTTTAATATCATCTGTATGAAGACCGGTTGTTGGTTCATCTAGAATAAATAAACTTTTACCTGTAGGTTTCTTTTGAAGTTCTTTAGCAAGTTTAATTCTGGCAGCTTCCCCTCCAGATAGTGTTGGTGCCGGCTGTCCTAATTTAATATATGATAGACCAACATCCATAAGTATACTAAGTTTATGTTTTATTTTTGGATGGTTTTCAAAAAATTCTAGGGCTTCTTCAACTGTCATATCTAAAACTTCTGAAATATTTTTTCCTTTATATTTGATTTGTAAGGTTTCACTATTATATCTTGTTCCGTGACATACTTCACAAGGAACGTAAACATCTGGAAGAAAGTGCATCTCTATTTTTTTAACGCCATCTCCCCAGCATGCTTCACATCTTCCACCTTTAACGTTAAATGAAAATCTTCCTTTATCGTATCCTCTCATTTTAGCTTCTTTGGTTTCAGTAAATACATCTCTTATATCATCGAATACACCTGTATATGTGGCAGGATTACTTCTTGGCGTTCTTCCGATTGGGGCCTGCGAAATATCAACAACTTTATCAATATTTTCTAAGCCTTTTATCTTTTTGAATTTACCTGGTTTAGCTTTTGATTTGTATAAGTTATTAGATACTACTCTATATAGGATTTCATTTACTAAAGTACTTTTGCCTGAACCAGATACACCTGTTACACATATAAATTTGCCTAATGGAAATTTTACTTTGATATTTTTTAAGTTATTTTCAGAAGCTCCAACAATTTCTAAATATTTTTTATTTCCTTTACGTCTTTTTTTAGGGACTTCTATTTTGCACTCTCCAGTTAAGTATTTGGCCGTCAAACTATTTTTGTTTTTCATTACTTCTTCTGGCGTTCCTTCTGCTATAACTTTTCCTCCATGAACTCCAGCTTTTGGCCCTATATCAACTAAATAGTCAGCGGCAAGCATTGTATCGGTATCGTGTTCAACTACTATCAAAGTATTTCCTAGATCACGCATTTCTAGGAGTGATTTAATTAGTCTATTATTATCTCTTTGGTGCAAGCCAATAGATGGTTCGTCTAGTACGTATAAAACACCTGTTAATCTTGAACCGATTTGGGTAGCGAGTCTAATTCTTTGGGCTTCCCCTCCAGATAATGTTCCTGCGCTTCTAGATAATGTTAAATATTCAAGCCCAACATTAATTAAAAATTTTAGTCTAGAGTTTATTTCTTTGATTACTAAATCGGATATTTCTTTTTGTTCTTTAGTTAATTTTAAGTTTGATAAAAATTCATATAATTTTCCGATTGAAATCTTTGTTACTTCATAAATGTTTTTACCACCTATTAATACTGAAAGTACACTGTCATCTAGTCTGGCGCCATGACATTTTGGGCACTCTAGTTCAGTCATGTAATTTTCGATCCACTGTCTTATCCAGGTACTTTTGGTTTCAACGTATCTTCTTTCTAAATTAGTAATTATTCCTTCAAAAAAACCTTTTGTTGTCCGAGTATTACCGGTTTTAGATATATAGTTAAAGGTCATGGCTTCGCTTGAACCATATAAAATTATGTCTAGCTGTTTTCTAGTTAAGTTTTTTATTGGCGTGTCCATGTCTATTTTATGATGATGACATGCCGTTTCTAGATTAGTGTATGTTATATTGTTATCATCACCACTTACGACAGCTATAGCGCCTTCATTGATACTTTTATTTTTATCTGGAATAATTAGGTCTTCATCTATTTTATATTTAATTCCTAGGCCTTTACACTCCGTACATGCTCCCCAAGGGGCATTAAATGAAAACATTCTTGGTTCTAAAGATGGAAGTGAAAAATTACATTCAGGGCATGCATATGTTTCACTCATTAATAACTTTTCTTTTCCAACAATATCGATTATAACTTTACCACTACCTAGTTTGGTGGCTGTTTCCATACTTTCATAAAGTCTACTTCTAACATCTGGCTTTATAATCAATCTATCGATAACTACTTCGATTGTATGTTTTTTATTCTTGTCTAGTGTTATTTCTTCTGATAAGTCGTATTCTTCATCATCAATTATAGCTCTTACGTATCCATCTTTTCTTAAATCTTCTAGTAAGTCTTTATGGGTTCCTTTTTCTAGAGCTACAACTGGAGCAAGTACTCTTATTTTGGTTTTTTCTTCTAGCTCTAATACATCATTTACCATTTCTTCTATGGACTGACTACTAATTGGAATATGATGATTTGGGCAGTAAGGAACGCCAATTCTTGCATATAAAAGTCTTAAATAGTCGTATATTTCGGTAACAGTTCCAACAGTACTCCTTGGGTTTTTATTGGTTGTCTTTTGATCGATACTAATAGATGGACTTAAACCTTCAATACTATCAACATCTGGTTTATCTGATCCACCTAAAAACTGTCTTGCATAAGCACTTAAACTTTCAACATATCTTCTTTGGCCTTCGGCGTATATAGTATCAAACGCTAGGCTACTTTTACCTGAACCAGATACTCCTGTCATAACTATTAGCTTGTTTTTTGGTAGTGTTATATCTATATTTTTAAGGTTATTTTCTCTAGCACCTTTAATTATTATCTCATCCATAGTATCTCTCCTTTTGTCTTTCTATTATTATATCAGACGTGTCAATTATAATGATACTAAGGAAACAAATGTTTGTCAATGCTATTATAAAAATTGTTCTATTTTAGTTTATAAGTAGTCGTAAATATTCTATCGTCAGAGCAGTATTCTAAAACATATTTATCTTCTTTTCTGCATATAATTACACCAACGCTTTTATCATGAAAAACTTTCTTTATTTTTTTATCTACATAATTCATATATTTTTTAACTTGCCCTATATATTCTGCTTTCATTACACTTACTTTTATCTCTATAATAATAAAACAATTAAATTCATAATTAAATAGAAGAAAATCTATATAGTGATAATTACTACCTATTTTTATTTTTACTTCATGGTCTATATATGAAAATCCTTGACCTAATTCTTATAAAAAATTATCCATATCTTCTAATATAAACTGATGTAATGTATACTCACTTATATTATCATTTACTTTATTTTTGGTTTTAATTATTATTGGATTTTTAATTAAGGTATTTACTTTAGGTTCTTCTAGTTCTTCTTTATAACCTATTCTTTCATATTCTTTTGATTTAATTCTTTCTCTTAAATCTCTAACTGACAAATTATGACTTTCACAAATATAAATGTAGTATTTTATTTCATTTATATCATCTAGTTTTAACAGCTCTACATAATTACTCCATGTCAATTGGTGCGACATTGTCGCACCTTTTTGAATTATCAAATAAAACTTTCGCATTCTTTTTAACGACGACACATTATATCCCTTACCAAGTTCTTTTGTTAACTTTTCCGAATATTCCTTTATTAATTTATTTCCGTATTTAGCACGTGCTTCCCCACCTTGAGCTACTACTAATAATCTTCCTACTTCAAAATATGAATTTAAATCACTTTTATTTTTGGAATAATCCTTAACCTTTTTATATGCTTCGTTTTTTATTAATGTTGTCTTTATCTCGTTATAGTAGTTGATAGAAATCATCTCCTCATTTATTAATATACTAGACAAATTTCTTATTTCCTTTTTTATTTATAAGAATTATAAATAATAACATATAAAAAAACAGCGGGTGCTGTTATTAGTAAAAATATGATATGTTTTTTAGAACTTTCCACTGAAACTCTTCTCTTTTACTCAAGATTTGAGGAAATATATATTAATCTTTTGGTTCAAATATTAATGAGAAAAAGAAAGAAAATATAATAGCTGCACTGATGCCAGCTGAAGTTAGATTTAAGGTTCCATTAAATAATCCTAAAACTCCACCTTCGTTATAACCTTGTATGGCTCCATGAGTTAACATGTGTCCAAAGCTTGTTATCGGAACTAAAGCTCCGCCACCTGCCCACAAAACGATTTTATCGTAAATGTTAAATACATCTAAAAATGTTCCAACCACAACGAATATAACTGTAATATGGCCTGGGGTAAGATTTGTATTATCTAAAATTATTTGGCCTAAGGCACATACTAATCCGCAGAACAAAAAAGCATTTAAATATATCACTATATCGCCTCCAAACTAACCGCATGAGCAATAGCTGGTATTGTTAGTTTTTGATTTGTCATTGTAGGGTTCATTAAGGCACCTGTTGCGACTAATAATACTTTTTTTAATTTTTTATTTTTCATTTGATTAAATATATAGCTATATGTAACTAGTGGTGCGCAAGCTGGACCTGATGCTCCGGCATATACTGGCTGATTTTCTACATCAAATATCATAGTTCCAGTATCATTATAATTTTTTAAATTTATATCGTACTTTTCTTTCATATATTCTTTTAATATTTCTTTTCCATATATTCCAAGGTCTCCGGTTAAGACTAAGTCATAATAATCGATAGTTCTATTTGTATCTTTTAAATGAGTATAAATAGTATCCGCTGCCGCTTTTGCCATAACTGCGCCCATATGAAAAACATTGGTTGTCTTAGAATCTATTACTTTTCCAATTGTGCCTGATTCTAATTTTATTCCTTTTTTATTTTTAGATAGTAAAGCTGATGCTGCTCCAGTTGTGGTAAATGTTGTTGTTTTTGGTTTTGGACCGCCATATTCAACTGGATATCTATACTGTTTTTCGGCTCCATTATTATGTGAGGAAGTAAATGTAATTATATTTTTAGCAAGTTTATTTTCAATAAAATTGGCGCCTAGTATTAATCCTAAAGTACTGGTTGAACATGCAGCATATATTCCAATAAAGCTAGAATCTATTTTAGATGAGGCATAACTAGAAGCGACTATTTGATTTAATAAGTCTCCACCTATTAATATATCTACATCCTTTATATTACTTTTTGATTTTACCATGTCAATACTTTCATTTATCAGTTTTATCTCTGCTTGTTCCCAGGTTTTAGCTTTAAAATATAAATCCTCATATGTTTTATCAAAGTATTTTTTTAATGGGCCACTAGCTTCATATGGTCCTGTTATAGTTGATGTTTCATTTATGTATACATTATTATATTTTATTGTCATACGAGTCCCACCAACGTTCTAATTAAACTAAAGACAAAACTTCCAATAATTCCAAATATTATTACGGCTCCTGATAGTTTTAACATATTAGCGCCTAATCCTGTTACTAATCCTTCTTTACGGTATTCTAATGCAGCGCTTTGAGTAGCATGAGCAAATCCGGTAATTGGAATAATTAGCCCGCATTTACAAAAATTTACCCACTTATCGAAAAAGCCTAAACTTGTAAGTAGACAGCTTAAAAATATTAATGTAATTAACATGCATACTGTTGCTTCTTTAGCTGGAACTGACATATAGCTTTGGTATAATTCTATTAAAAGTTCTCCTATTATTCCCATCATTCCTCCAGTTATAAAAGCAATAGCGGCATTATAAAAGACTTCTTCTTTTGGCATATGTTTATCTACTATTTTTTGATATTCATCTTTCATATTTTTCCTCCTGATATTATTATGGAAGTTTTTACTTTTTTCTATACAAAAAATAACACTTATAAACAAGTGTTATTTTCATTATACTCATATTTATATTTGTTACTAGTAAAGGTAATGATAATGTAGCCTTCTATATTTTCATCAGATTTTTTTGGGTTTTTTATATCACTGTTTGTTAGCAAACCAGCTTGTTTTAACTCGTTTATGGCTAAGCATTTTTTTTCACCGTCATTAGGAAGCTCTTTTGAATTTTTTGCCATATATGTTCTAGCGGCATTTTTTATGTGTTCTATCTGTTTTTCATAGGCTTTATCTTTAGAACTATTTATAACACTACCTACAGCTGGTACTGTAATCATGGTTATTATTCCGATGATTGTAATTACGGCTATAAGTTCAATTAAAGTAAATCCTTTTTTCATATTCTCACCCTATCATCATTATAGATTAATAGGGTCATGTTGTCAATTGAAGGTTTTTTTTAATTTTGTTAATACTTTTTTTTCCTTTCTAGAGATATCTACTTGAGATAGTCCTAGTTTTTTGGCCACTTCAGTTTGGGTTAAATCCTCAAAGTATCTTTTTATCATTATAGTTCTTTCTGGTTCATTCAAGCTTTCAATTTCTTTTTTTAAAGCTATTATAGTGTCATAGTCCATTTCTTTATCAGCGATAATTTCATGCATAGATAAATCGTCAGAAAAGATTTCATCCATACTATATGGATCTGTATAGTTAAGTGTTTGTTCAATTATTTCTTCATCTATCTCTAGAAAATTACTTAATTCTTTATTTGATGGAATATGCATGAGACTTTGAGCTAAATGATTTTTGGCAATCTCTATTTTAGTTTTTAGTCTTGATAAATCTCTACTTAATTTAATGGTGTGATCTTCTCTTACAAATTTGCTCATTTCTCCATAGATGTATTGATAGGCGTAGCTTGTAAATTTTGTACCTTTTGTTTCATCGTAGTTTTTATAAGCCTCGATCATACCAATACACCCTACTTGAAATAAGTCCTCTTTACTTTTGTATTTTGAAAATTTACTTGCAATACTATAAATAAAACTTTCATTTTTTAATATAATTTGAGTTATTTCCTCCATATCTCCTCCTTTAAGCGCCAATTAAATTAACTGCAGTCATTTCGTCAGTAACATATTTTAAATCACCTATTAGACTTAATTGATTAGGATTTGCACATATGAAACTTTTATCGCATGTTTTATAACATTTTTTTAGTGTCTTTATTCCACTTTCATCAATATAATTAAGGTTTTGAATATTTAAGACAATATTTTGAATTCCAACATTATTGATTAGTGTTATTACTTCTTCATTTATCTTACTTCGTGTTTCTTTTGTAAGTCTGCCAAATAATCTGACAAATAAAATGCCCATTTTAGAATCTATATCAATATCTAACATATCATCACCTTCTAAAGTGTAGCATTTATTAAATTTAAATTATATAGTTTCGACAAAACTAGAATTTTCTTTTAATTTAAAAAGAAGATTACTCAGAATCTTCTTTCTTTTCTAGTTTAACTAAAACTTCTCTCGGTTTAGAACCGTTTGATGGTCCTATTATTCCTCTTTCTTCTAAAAGATCAATACATCTAGCAGCTCTATTATAACCTAATCTAAATCTTCTTTGAAGAAGAGAGGCACTAGCTTTACCTTGGGTTATAACAAATTCTCTAATTTCATTATAAAGTGGTTCTTCGTGTTCATCACTACTATCTAGCATGGTAGTTGCTCCTTTATCTTCATCAGAAAGAGTTAAAGATTTATCGTACATAGCTTTTTGCTGGGAAATAGTATAATCTACTACCTTTTTTATTTCCTCATCGCTGATAAATGTACCTTGAACTCTTATTGGAATGTTTTCGCCTTGTGGCAAGAATAACATGTCACCTTTACCGAGTAATTTTTCGGCTCCACTCATGTCTAGAATTGTTCTAGAGTCGATACTACTAGATACAGCAAATGATATTCTAGATGGAATATTGGCTTTTACAACTCCGGTAATGACATCGGTACTTGGTCTTTGTGTAGCTACTATTAAATGTATTCCAGCAGCTCTTGCCATTTGGGTTATTCGCATTATTGAATCTTCAACTTCTTTAGCAGCTACTAGCATCAAGTCAGCAAGTTCATCGATGATTACTACGATATAAGGTAATTTTTGTATTTGTTCATCTTCATCTAATTTTTCGTTTTTCTTTTCAACGTAGGCATTATAACCGGCAATATTTTTTGTGCCACTTTCTTCAAATAAGTCATATCTATCTTCCATTATTTTTACTATTTTTTGAAGAACGATATTAGCTTTTTTAGGATCAGTCACTACTGGTGTTAGAAGGTGTGGTACACCATTATACATTGAAAGTTCTACTTTTTTAGGGTCAACTAGAACTAGTTTTACTTCGTCTGGTTTAGTACGCATTAAGATTGATGTAATCATACTATTTATACAAACTGATTTACCAGAACCAGTAGATCCAGCTACTAGTAAATGGGGAGTTTTATCTATTTCACAAAAGATTGATTCACCCATTATACTTTTTCCTAAAGTGACTAATAATTTACTATTTTCTTTATCTTTAGGCACAGCTGTCAAAATTTCTCTTACAGAAACTGGTGTGGTTGTCTTATTAGGCAGTTCAATACCGACGGTTTTTTTACCAGGTATTGGAGCTTGAATTCTGACATCTTTAGCTCCTAAATCTAAAGCGATTTCTTTATTTAAAGCGGTTATTTTAGAAAGTCTGGTTCCTGATTTAACTTCAAGTTCATACTGCGTTACTGATGGTCCAATATGTGCGGTAGCAACTTTTACTTCAACTCCAAAATCTCTAGTTACTTTTTCGATAGCTGCAGCATTTTGATTAATTGCTTCTTTATTAGCTTTAGTGGCTGCGGCTTTATTTGCAGATGGTTTATTTAATAGATCAATTGGCGGTTTTTGATAACCTTTGGTATCCATGTATTCTTCAGGCTCTTTTTCTTCTGTCTTTGGAACGTTGCTTTCAAGCTCATCCATTGATGATATAACTAATTTTTTATTGTTATCTTCCTCGTATTTTTCTTCAGCTTCTTCAACGGCTTCTCTTATTTTTACATTGTGTTTAATATCTTTTAATCCAGCCATTTTTTCTTTCATATATGTTATGGCATCATAAATTGATACTCCTGTAAACATAATAGTTCCGCATATTATTAAGGCGGTACATACAACTTTAGTTCCCTCGATTGTAAGCAGTTTATATCCAATTACTGAGAATATAGCGCCAATCATTCCACCGCCTTGAATTGCTTCAGTATGCTTTACAAAGCCCATGAGATTATTTATTGTTTCAGTAAATATTTTACCGGCTTCGAGGTCTTTACCTGCTAGTTCTTTAATATATTCGATATGTGATAGTGTTAAAATGCCAATCATTAAAATATAAAGTCCGACTAAATGTGATGTTAAAAAGTCAACTTTTTCTCTTTTTATCATCATATATATACCAGCAGCTCCAACGCATAAAAGAGGAACAATGTACCAACTGCCAGCCAAAAATCCTGCAAAGCCTTTAAATATATCAGCGGCAATGCCAAATGGGCAGCAGCCAATTATTGCGATTAAAAGTAGTAAAATTCCTTGTAATTCTACACTATATGATGATTCTTTTTTTGATTGTTTTCTTTTTTTTCTTTTTGCCATCTTATATCACTCCGTTATTTTAATTATAACATCATTTACTTTAAAGGAAAAGTTTAGCTTGTCATTATTTAACATTTATGTACAAAAAATTAAATCTTTTATTGGGATATATGTGTGCATCTTCATATAAAAACTTCATTTCAGCAACAGCGAAATGAAGTTTTATTATAATTACTATTCATCTTTTTTATCCTTTGAATCTTCTTTCTTTTTTTCTGGGGCAATAGCTTGTTTTCTTGAAAGATTTAATCTTCCCCTATTGTCATAGCCTAAGGACTTAACAATTATTTCGTCTCCTACTTTAACTAGGTCACTTGGTTTTTCTACCCTTTTGGTATCTAGTTGTGATACATGTACTAGTCCTTCACAACCGGGCCATAGTTCAACAAAACATCCAAAGTCTTCAACTTTAACAACTTTTCCGGTATATATTTTGCCATTTTCGACTTCTTTTGTGATGTTTTTGATTCTTTCAGCGGTACTTTCTATTACTTCTTTATCAGTGTGATAAATAATTACTCTTCCGTCGTCTTCTAAATCAACTTTAACGGCATTTATATCGTTAACACTATTTACATGACTACATTCTAGAATAATTTTAGTAATCATTTCTCCGCCTTTACCAATAACGTCTTTAATCTTTTCTGAATCGATTGTGAATGTACAAACTTTTGGCGCATATTTACTTACTTCTTTACGTGGCTCTGGAATTGTACTTGTAATTAAATCTAGAATTTCTAATCTTGCTTTTTTAGCCTGCTGTAAAGCTTCTTTTAAAATTTGTTTTGTTATACCTTTTATTTTTATATCCATTTGTAAGGCACATATTCCTTCTTTAGTTCCAGCAACTTTAAAGTCCATGTCACCTAAATGGTCTTCCATTCCTTGAATGTCAGTTAAAATAGTATAGTCTTTATCATTTGAAATTAATCCCATTGCAATACCAGCAACTGGGGCTTTTATTGGAACTCCAGCGGCCATTAAGCTCATGCAGCCTGCACAAATACTGGCCTGTGATGATGAACCATTACTTTCTAAAATTTCGGAAACTACTCTAATTGTGTATGGAAATTCATCTTCACTTGGAATAACTTGAAGTAAAGCTTTTTCACCTAGGGCACCATGACCAATTTCTCTTCTTCCAGGTGCGCCATATCTTCCAGTTTCACCAACTGAAAATTGTGGGAAATTATAGTGAAGCATGAATCTTTTTGAATCTTCAAGTCCGAGTCCATCTAATATTTGATGTTCACCTAGGGCTCCTAATGTAGTTACAGATAAGCTTTGAGTTTGTCCTCTTGTAAATAAAGCTGATCCGTGGGTTCTTGGCAAGAAGTCAATAGATGCAGAAAGTGGTCTTATTTCATCCATTTTTCTACCATCTGGTCTTATTTTTTCATTAGTTATAATATTTCTAAATAATGAATATTCAACTTCTCCATAAATTAATGATATTTTAGTTAAAAGTTCAGCTAGTTCATCGTCTTTTAAATTTTCATTTTCGGTTTTATATTTTTCAAGTAAATTCTCTTTTATTTCATCAAGTCTTGCATATTTTTCTAGTTTATCTTTAATTCTTAAAGCTTCATCTATATCCTTTTCAATTAATTTTGTTACTTCGTTTTTAAGTTCATCAGTTATTTCTAGTTTTTCATATTCCATTTTTTCTTCGCCGATTTCATTTACTATTTTATTTTCAAATTCAATTAGTTCTTTAACAGCATCATGTCCAAACATTAAAGCTTCAAGCATGTCTTCTTCACTAGCTTCTTTAGCTGATGATTCAACCATATTGATAGCGTCCATTGTTCCAGCTACTGTTAAATCGATATCTGATTTTTCGGCTTCATCAGTTGTTGGGTTGATAATAAATTTTCCATCAATTCTACCAACTTTAACTCCGGCAATAGGTCCATTAAATGGTATTTTACTAATTGATGTTGCAAGTGATGAAGCAAATAATGCGGTTATTTCTGGAGAATTATCTGGATCTACTGATAAAACTGTGTTTACTATTTGAACTTCATTTTTAAAGTCTTCTGGAAATAGTGGTCTCATTGGTCTATCGATCATGCGGGCAGCTAAAGTAGCCGCTTCGCTTGGTCTACCTTCTCTTTTTATAAAGCCTCCTGGAATTTTTCCTACTGAATATAATTTTTCTTGATATAAAACCATTAATGGGAAGAAGTCTGATAAAAGATTTGCTTTTTTAGAGACAACAGCTGTAGATAATACTACGGTATCTCCATATCTAACTAAAACAGCTCCGTCAGCTTGTTTAGCAACTTCTCCTATTTCAACTATTAATTTTCTTCCTCTAAATTCTGTTTCAAAAGTTTTTTTCATATATACCTCCATGAAAATAGACACCTTAAAAGAGTGTCTACTATTTTCTTAATCCTAATGATTTAACGATTTCACGATATCTAGTAACATCTTTTTTCATAAGATAGTTAAGTAAACTTCTTCTGTGTCCTACTTTTTTAAGTAATCCTCTTCTTGAATGGAAATCGTGTTTGTGAGTTTTTAAATGTTCTGTAAGCTCACTTATTTCTTTAGTTAAAATTGCAATTTGTACTTCGGCTGAACCTGTATCGCCATCTTTTTTTGCATATTTTTTAACTATTTTTGCTTTTTCATCTTTTGATAAAGCCATTTTTAATTCCTCCTTTTTTAATATATTCGCTTAAATCCTAGAATAAAAGATGGAGTTCTTTTATTCCAAGAAATAAGTACATTAATAATATACACTAGTTTATGGAAAAATGCAAGAAAAATATGTAAAGCATTTATTTGTTTTATAGGAAATTAATAATATTATTATACATAACAAGCAGTTTTATACTTTCAATTTTACTAATTCTTGTTCAGTTAAACCTGTTATCTCTATAATGTCTTTTATCTTTATTCCTTTAGCAAGCATCTTTTTAGCCATAGCTATTTTATTTTGAGTTATACCTTTTTCAATACCTTTTTTAAGACCTGTATTATATCTTTGATTGGCCCATTTCTCGGTTTCGTCTTCTATAACAAGTTCTTTGGCTACGTCTGGATCTAAGTTTAAGTATTTTACTTTATTTGATATTTCTACCATTATTTCATCACCTTTACTTATTTTATCCATCTCTTCATAAGTTTGGGCCGCGAGTAACATCATAAATGGATCTTCTTTCTTTTCTTCTTTATTGTACCACTTATCATCAAAATAATCCATATTGATATGTACTATCTCAAATATATCATTATATATTTTATTATTTGTATTATTTTCGGTTATATAGAATTTTATTATCTTTTTGTCTTTTATATCATAATCTAGATATTTTTTTAAATTCCATGTCAAATTTAACTGCACGTGTTTTACTATATTTATATAACTTTCTTTTTGTTTTAAATTACTGCTTATTAGTTTACAAAAATATAATAGATTTCTATTAAATACTTCTTCTTTGTAATTATTATTTACTTCGACATTTATTATTCCTTCTTCTGTATATACTATCAAATCTAAAAACATTTTTCTTTCTTTTTTATTTTCTATATTCATTTCATTATTATTTACAATTAAGACTTTATCTACTTTTATGTTTAACGATACCTCTAACAATTTTTTTATTCTCTCTTCTGTTATAAAGACATTTTTAAATATGATATCGTTTCTTAAAAATTGGGGTTTTAACTTCATTTTTTCACGTCCTTTTCATGGACTATAACATCTTTTTATTTCTTAAGCAAACAAAGATTTCTCTTATTTTTTTCGTTATTTTTAATTTAAAAAAGGTAAATTGTTTTTATGAATTTACCTTTTTTTACTTATTTTTCATTTTTAATTTATTAAATTAATACTTTTTTATTTTTCATAAAGCATAACTTCCATTTTCATTTCATCTTTTTCTTTTTTATATATTGCAAGTTCATTTCCTTCATTATCTATAAACAAGACTTCTTCTGGATAATTATCTTTTAGTTTTACGCCATTTACTATTTTATGTTTCAAATTATCATCAGCAGTTATAATAGGGATATCTATAATATCTTTTAGTTTTAATAATTTATATTTTCCTTCTTTGATATCTTCTATAGTGTAAGAATTTTCTATGTTGAAGTTTCCTTGTTTAGTTCTTGTAAGTGCGCTCATGGTTCCAATTGTATTTATGTTTTTAAGTAAATCTCTAATTAAGCTTCTTATGTATGTACCTTTACTAACTCTGGTCTTAAATGTGAATTTATTTTCGTTATAGTCTAAAAGTTCTATTTTTTTAATTGAAACTTCTTTTTTAGGCAAGTTTATTTTAATTCCTTCTCTTGCATATTCATATAATTTTTTTCCATTTACTTTAACGGCTGAATATTCTGGAACTTCTTGCATGTATGTTTTGGGAAATGAATCAATGGCTTTTTTTAATTTTTCTATATCTAAAGTTTCTTTTCTTTTTTCTAAAACATTGCCTGTTATATCTAAGGTATCTGTTTTTATTCCTAAAGTTACTTCGGCTATATACTCTTTTTCTTTACTCGTAAGCATTTCATTTAATTTTGTATATTTTCCTAGGCATATAACTAAAACACCTTCTGCTAGTGGATCTAATGTTCCGTTATGACCTACTTTTTTTATTTTTAGTAATTTGCTTATCTCATTAACAGCATCTCTACTAGTAATGCCTTTTTGTTTATTTAAAATTATTATTCCATTCATTTTACTTCGTATGTTGTTCCTTCTCTAGTATCTTTAATAATTATGTTTTTTTCTAAAAGTTCTTCTCTTATATTGTCAGCAAGTTCATAATTTTTATCTTTTTTGGCTTTTATTCTTTCTTCTATTTTTTCTTCGATGTATTTTTTAAGGTCACTATCTATTTCATTTTCTTTTAGTAAATCAAGGCTTAAAACTTTATCAAAATCTTCGATTAAATATAATTTTTCATTATTATTTAAATCGCTTTTTAAAACATCATATAGTGTTGTTAAAGCTAAAGATGTATTTAAATCATTTTCTAATGCTTCTTTAAATTTATCTTGATAAGTTTTTGTTTTAGTATAATCAATACTTCCTGATTTATTATCTTTAATATTTTTTACTTTATTTAATAGTTTTTCATATGAACTAGAAGCATTATCTAAGGAATCATAATTAAATACTAGTTGTTTTCTATAGTGACTTGATAGGCACATATATCTAAAGCTAAGTGGGTTATATCCTTTTTCCTTTAATAGTGATACTGTAAGTACAGCTCCTTTGCTTTTGCTCATTTTTCCAGATTCATCCATTAAGTGTTCATTGTGGAACCAATAATTGCACCATTTATGACCTAAATAGGCTTCACTTTGAGCGATTTCATTTGTGTGGTGCGGAAAGATATTATCTACTCCTCCACCATGAATATCTAAATATTCTCCGCAGTAGTGAATATTTATTCCGCTACATTCAATATGCCATCCTGGATATCCATATCCCCAAGGACTATCCCACTTTAGTTCTTGGTCTTCAAATTTTGATTTGGTAAACCATAATACGAAGTCTGCTTGATTATGTTTATTTTTATCAAATTCAACGCCTTCTCTTATACCGACAACCATTTCATCTTCTTTATGATTAGTAAGTTTATAGTAATCGGTTAATTTAGAGGTATCAAAATAGACGTTGCCTCCTTCAATATAGGCATAACCATTATCTAATATTTTTTGGATTATTTTTATATAATCATTTATGTGTTCAGTAGCTGGGGCAACTACTTCTGGAACTTTATTATTTAAAAGTTTAAAGTCATTAAAAAATTGTTCAGTATAAAATTTAGCAATATCCATAACGGTTTTATTTTGGGTTTTAGCGCTTTTGACCATTTTGTCTTCACCAGAATCTGAATCGCTTGTTAAGTGGCCAACATCTGTTATGTTCATTACTCTATATACGTCATACCCCAAATATCTTAATGTTTTATCTAAAATATCATGACCAATATAGTTTCGCATATTACCTATGTGCTGGAAGTGGTAAACAGTTGGGCCGCATGTATAAAACTTTACCTTTCCTTTTTCGTTTGGAATAAACTCTTCTACTTTTCTAGTTAAAGTATTATATATTTTCATCTACATCACCTTTTATTCATTATATCATATTATATTATACTATAAAAAGGTGTTTTTAACACCTTTATTTCTTTTTACTATTAAATGCTGCTTTTACAATAGCATTAGCTATTCTTCTGATAAATCCAGTAGTTGTGTTTTGAATAACTCTTTGGCCCATTTTTTTGGCTTGTCCCATAGGGCTATTTTCATATTCCTTTTGTCTTTGTTTTTCTAATCTTGCTTTTTCTTTTTCTTCTTCTTTTTTCTTTTTGGCTAGTTCTTTTTCTTCTTTTTCTTTTTGTTTTTTTTCATCTTCTACCTTTTTTAAGGCTTCTTTTTCTTCTAGTTTTTTAGTTAAAATTTCATAGGCTGATTCATTATCAATTTTCTCATCATATTTGCCTACTAATTCGCTATTATTTATTATTTTATTTCTTGTCATGTCATCAATTGTTCCCATAGCGCTTTGTGGTGGTAAAATGACCGCCTTTTCAACAATTTCAGGTTCACCTTTTTCATTTTGGAATGATATTAAGGCTTCTCCTGTTCCAAGCTCTAATATTGCTTTTTCTGTATCAAATTTAGGATTTACTCTAAAAGCTGTAGCGGCGGCTTTCACAGTTTTTTGTTCTGCCGGAGTATATGCTCTTAACGTATGCTGAACTCTATTTCCTAATTGGGCTAATATAGCATCTGGAATATCGGTTGGTGCTTGTGATACAAAATAAAGTCCTATTCCTCTTGATCTAATAAGTTTTACAACTTGAACTATTCTTTTTAATCTATATTCTGGCATCCCATTAAATAGCAAGTGGGCTTCATCAAAGAAAAATACTATTTTTGGTTTATCTAAATCTCCTACTTCTGGCATATCAGTAAATAGTTCAGTTAAAAGCCATAGCAAAAACGAAGCATATAAATCTGGATTTTGGAATAATCTTGTTGCATGTAATATATTGATATAACCTTTTCCATCACTATTTAATTTTATAAAGTCTTTAATATCTAAATCTGGTTCACCAAAAAATTCTTCAGCTCCTTCTTTTTCTAAGGAAAGTAAGCTTCTTTGAATAACGCCTATACTTTGGGTAGTAATATTTCCATATTTAGTAATATAATCTTTTCTATTATCACCTACGTGCTGAAGCAAAAGTCTTAAGTCTTTTAAATCTATAAGTTTTAAATTTTCATCTTCAGCTATTTTAAAAGCAATATCAAGTACGCCTTCCTGGGCTTCAGATAGACCTAACATTATTGATAATATTGATGATCCTACTTTTGATATTGTGGTTCTTATTGGATGGCCAGATTCTCCATATATATCCCAAAAACGAACTGGGAATGCTTTATAATCAAAGTCTTTTATTTTAAGATTTTTTAATCTTTCTTCTAATTTTTCGGATGTTTTCCCTTCAGTGCATGTTCCTCCTAAATCACCTTTTACATCGGCCATAAAAACGGGAATTCCAGCATCAGAAAAGCTTTCTGCCATTACTTTTGATGTTACTGTTTTTCCTGAACCACTAGCTCCGGTTATAATTCCATGTCTATTTATCATATTTGATAAAATACACAATTCTTTTTCTTTAGTTTTTCCTACTACTATTTTATTATTTAAATACATACTCTTCCTCCTAACCGTAGTATATCATAATTACTTTAGTTTTTATATATTAAAATATAAAGTAGCCGAATATAAAACCGCATATGGCTCCAACTATATGGCTGTCATGGGAAATATTATCTTTTTTATTTGAAAACTGTTTAATAATTTCATCAGCCACATAAAATAAGAATATTAATATTAGTGTTATTGGAATTTTACCTTCCGTAACGTTTACTACTGAACATAGTACAATTAACATATATACGTTATCGCTTGCGCCTATCGCACTACTTTCATATATAAATAAATGAACTAAACTACTTGCAGCTGTAGTTATTACAAGCATTTCTAATATTGGAATGCTTCCATATTTTTCTTCTAAAAGTGGTCCGATTAATAAAATTGTAATGAAATTATTTCTAAAATGTGACCACCCACTATGGCAAAGACCTGTTGTAAATAGTCTAATATATGTCATAGGGCTTAATAAACTTCCTTTTCTTAAAGCTAGAAAATTATTTACCTTTCCTTTAAAAATTATATTTAATATTAATACTAATAGGCATATTAGAAAATATGAAAGTATTACTACTGAATTATAAGAAAACTTATTAATTAATTCCATGATATTATCTATTTCCATATGTACTCCTTACTATTTATATTATATCACGTATAATAATTATTCGTAAATTATTTAAGTAAGTGACAATATCGTTTCCGGAAATATATTTATGAATGTTATCAAGGTATTATTAATTCTATTAAAAATAAAGACTTTAAAACTTTTAAAAATATAATTTATAACGATAACAAAAATATTTCTCCTAAAATGAGTAAAGCTTTTAAATTATACGAAGATAATATTAAATACATTGATCATTCTTTTTAGATATGTTATTAATAATGGCAAAGTTGGAGAAACTAGTAATTTAATTAAAACTATTAAAAGAATAGCTCTTGGATATAGAAAATAAGATCATTTTATTGTCAGAATTTTCTTAATCAAAGGCATTATAAAAGGATGATTTTCATCATCCTCCTATCATAGTTCATTTATCAAATTTATTGTCCATCAACACCATTTGACAAAGAACCACTATATTTAAAGTTCGGATAGCTCGAACAAATTTATCAATGGTGCGGGCGAAGGGACTTGAACCCCCATGCCGCAAGGCGCTAGATCCTAAGTCTAGTGCGTCTACCAATTTCGCCACGCCCGCAATTAAGTGGTGGACCCTGATGGACTCGAACCATCGACCGCCCGGTTATGAGCCGGATGCTCTAACCAACTGAGCTAAGGGTCCATACTTTGGCTGACTTCTATATAATAACATAATAGATAATTTATTTCAAGAAAATTTTAATTATTTTCTAAAATATTTTATGTTTTTAATTAATTTTTATTTATCATATTAAGTAAATTTATTTTAAATTTGTCTTTATCTTCATGTTCTTTTGAAACCATTACGCCTTTATAGGCTACTAGTTCTGATTTGTGGCCTTCTTTTAATATGTCTTCTGGTGATAGTGTTACTAAAGTGATGTTATTTGTTCCTTCATTTACACTGTAGTGAAGTTTAACTTCGCCATGGACTTTAACAAATAATGCATCTGTTGGTAATTTTACTTCATAGTTTTTTATATTTCCTTCAGTGCTTACGACAGTACCTAAAAACTCCCCAGATTTTAATTTAGGGTAATATTCGAAGTAAAGTTTTTTGAAAGCAAGCATGTTGTATTTTTTTAGCGCACTTTCCAACTTTTTAAATTCATTTTCATTTTCATATCCAAACATGTACTTTTCTTCCATGGCCTACAGTCCTTTCTCGAGCCTAGTTTCTTATTATTATAGTAGCATATTAATTCTTAGAAATCCAGTATTTTACTATCATTTGATTAAATTTGACATGCTCTTTGCATTTTTTACATTTTAAAACTAGATTATATAATCTAGTTTTGTGCTACTTTTGTGTAACCATTTTTAATCAACGATTCATCATCACAATTAGCTTCTTTAGTATCTACTTTGCTGTTTTCTAAAGTTTTTGTTCTGTAGCGATAATAAGTTACAGTTTTATAAACTGGCTCATCATAATAAATGGTTGTTTTTTTAATGCAGTTTGTTGGTTCTTCATATGTCCCTGGATTATCATATCTATTGCCACAAACATAATAGACTTTTGAGCCACTATAGATGTATTTATTTGCAGGTCTTGTTGTAATTTCATCCTTGGTTACTGTCTTAGTTCCTGTTTTTACTTTTTTAGATGATGTTTCGACTTGAATGTTACCATTTTCTTCTACTTTTTTGGTACTCCAGCTTGACCACTGTCCATAGGTCCAAGCTTCATCAAGATTTTTTACGAATGTGCACCTTGCGGTGCTGGTACTGGGAAATTGTGTTCCATCTAATCCCATATGTAAGATTATATAATCTGTTTTATCAGCACATGTTAAATTTACTTTCATAGTGTATTCGTCTTCTTTTCTTTTAACTAGTACATATGATTTTTTTGTGCTGCAAGAAATTCCGTTATTGTCAGTAAGTTTTACTATCATTTTTTGGTCTAACATTTCTTTTAATGTCATTTTAGATTCTTCGTCAGTTTTCTTAGGCAATCTACTATCTGTATAATAACCACTAGCAGCAGTAGCCATAGCAATTAAATTACTGTTAAAATTACTATTTTTTGTAGTTCCTAGTTTTTTGTCAATATAATTTGTAACAAATCCCTTTGTAGGGAAAAGTATCATTAGAATAAATAGTGCAACCACTATTAGAACAATCTTAGCAAATACTGATCCAAATGGACGATTATTTCTTTCTGTGTACATATATATTCCCCCTTTGAATATGGCGTATATATTAACACTTTTCTTTTATTTTGTCAATTTTATTTTTACTATTGTGCAGCCTCTATTAGAATAAGAGCTTTTAAAGTCGGTGACATTTTTATTACGTGCTAATGTTTTCACAGTTGTTTCTCTTATAATGCCCGCTCCAATGCCATGGATAATTACAATAATTTCGTTGCCCATTTTAATATTATCTTCGATAAAATCATTGATTGCTACTCTAGCTGTATCCCGATCATAGCCATGAAGATCTATTTTAGGAAAACTATCTGGAAAGATTACTTCATTTATTTCCATTTAACTCGGCTCTGGCAGCTATTAGTGTTACTTTTGGAATTTGATTTAATTTACAAATAAGGTAATCTATTCCTATTTTTTCAAAAATTTTGATATTTTTTTCATTTTCTCCATGTGGGCCAGAAACTCCTAATATAATATTTGGGTTTGATTTATATGCCAGTTTACTAGTAACTGTCATGAATTTTCCTAAACCTTCTTCATCGATAATTGTAAATGGATCATGCAAAACATTATTGTAATACCACTTTAAATCGTCATCATATATGCCGTATGTATATTTTGTAAGTTTATATGAGTCAATTATTAAAAAGTCTACTTCTTTAGCAATATTGCTAGCTAAAGCAACATTTCTTGGGGTTTCAATCATCGTTCCTAACTTACAATCTATATTGTATCTTCTCAATGTTTGTTTTGTAATATTTATTATTTCCTTTAAATATTTTAGCTCTTCGATATCATTTATAACTGGCACTACAATTCCAGGCTTTATGTCATATCCTTTTCTTTTGACATTTATAGCTGCTTTTAATATAGCTTCGGTTTCCATCTTGACAATTTCTGGATATGTAACCGCAAATGGGCTACCATGCAGATCAATAATTGAATTAAAGTTTTGAAGTGATTTAATTTTTGCTTTTATATCATCTATTTCAGCTTTCATGTTTTTGGAAAGTTCATATATTTCTTCGTCACTTTTTGGCAGAAAACTTCTTAATGGAGTATCTAAAAGTTTAATTGCCACCTGTTTACCATTTAAGTTTTTAAATACTTCTTCAAATTTTATTGTAAGTATTGGTAATAGCTCTTTTAGTGCTCTATTTATTTCTTCTATATTTTTCGATAATATTAATTTTTTTATGATAAATATTTGGGCAGATTCAAAAATTAGATCTTCTACTCTACATATGCCCATAGTATCAATACCAAAATCAATAGTCTTTTTTGAGGGTTCAATTACGCTAGCAATGTTTATTTGTTTTATATCTTTAGCCCATGACAGTAAAGTTATAAGTTTGCTGTCAATTTTTGGTTTATTTATTTCGATTTGTCCTTCATATATGTATTTGTCATCTATAGATAAATAACTTCCTTCTTCATATATTTTGCCATTAATTTTCACTATTTTGTTTTTTTCATCAATTACAGTATTTTTGCATTCAGTAATATAACATTTTCCATAATCGTTTTTGAAAATATCGATGTCTGACTTATTTACAGTAATAATTCCTTTTATTTTTTTTGCATATTCGGCATCTTCTGGGAGAATCTGTTTTTTTACTAAAATGATATCTTCTTTTTGTGATTCTCTTTTAGCACTTTCGATATCAAAATATATTGGCCCTGAAAATGCACCTTTATTATATGTTTTACCGCTTGTAAGTGGGGTTATATTCTTTTTGTTTAAACTGCTGTAAGTTAATATATCTAGGTCATCAGGGTTTATTTTCATTATAGCTTCCTCTTTGGTTATAAGGCCCTCTTCGGCCATTGAAACGGCAATATTAATACTGGCTATTTCACTTTTTTTTGCTTTCTTAGCTTCTATAATATATAGTTTACTATTTTCAACTATAAAATCTATTTGGACTATATCTTTATAGTGATATTCTAATAATTTAGAATATTCATCTAGGTTTTTATAAATATCTATATTTGTATCTATCAACATCTCAATAGGCTTAAAATCTATTTCTTGCATTTGCCTTAAAAAAATTCCTGATAATTTATCTTCTCCAGTTATATTATCTCTCGAATAAACGGTGCCTTGTAACGAGGTATTATTAATATTTCCAAACACCATTTGCTGGACAATTATAGCTAGATCATTTATCTCTTTATTTTGTTTATCCCAGGTTTTAAATATATATTTAATAGTTTCTAATAACTGACATATAGGATCTTTGGGAAAATTTTCGCCAGTCAATTTTTTATATATTTTTTTAGATTCTGCAGCGATTTGAAAAAGATCTTCGGCAGTTAGTTCTAAATCATTTTTTACTTTTCTTTTTTCTTTATATTTATCTATAAGTAATTTAAATGGGGCTTCGTCTTTGCTTTTCACAGTAGTTGCGTATGTCATTATGAGTTTGCGATATATATCGTATATGAATTTTGCTGAATTTTCATCTATTGCCATATTAGCGGCAATATTATCATTTAAACCGATATTTAAAATAGCTTTTGGCTCATTTTTAATTTCTATAGTTGGACTTAAACGGACGGCTAAAAATAATGGGTTTTCTTTATCCCCTACTTTTTTTCCGCATTTTGTCTCAATGATTTTTATATATTCTAGTATTTGATGTTCGATTTCCCTGGATAAGCGTTCATTATTTTCATGGTAATTTTTATAAGCTTCTTTAGTTATAATAAAACCATGTGGCACTGGGAGATTTTTGCTAGTTAATGTTACTAACCTTGTGCCTTTTAAACCTAATAAATCACTATCAGCGTTTTCTTCATCGAATGAATAAATGTATTTTTCCATTTTATTCTCCTTTTTATCTACTTTCTTGCTCTTGGATGGGCTTTTAGGTATACTTCTCTTAATCTTTCGTTAGAAATGTGGGTATATATCTGGGTTGTTGAAAGATTTTCGTGTCCAAGTAAATCACCTACACTTTTTAAATCGGCTCCATCGTTTAATAAGTGAGTAGCATATGTGTGTCTTAGGGTATGGGGAGTCACATGCACGTCAAGTCTAGCTTTTTTTGAATTATCATCGACGATTTTTCTGACTATTCTTTCGTTTAATTTATTACCGTGCTTATTCGTAAATAAATACTCGTGCGTTTCTTTTTCAAGATATTTATTAAGCAAATTTTCACATTTTGTTCCATAATATACATATCTTTCTTTATTGCCTTTTCCTAATATTAGGATTTTTCTTTCTTTAAAATTAATATCTTTTATTTTGATATTTGTAAGCTCGCTTACTCGGCAACCGGATGAATATAACATCTCTAGTATTAAGGCATCTCTTAAACCGTATTTGTTATTAATGTCTGGCGCTTCTAACAATCTTTCTAAGTCGTCATAGTTTAGGTAATTTGGTAATGTTTTTTCTACTTTTGGATTGCTTATTAAGCTCATTGGATTATCATCAATGATGTTTTCGCTTTCTAAATATTTGAAATAACTTTTTAGGCTACTTACTTTTCTAGATATTGTGCGAGAAGTGTATTTGTTTTCATATAGTTTTTTTAAATAGTTTCTGATTAGGTCAATAGTTATTTTATCTTTTCCTACAAATTCATAAAAGTTAGTTAGGTCAATTTTATAATTTTTGACTGTATGTTCTGAAAAATTTTTTTGATATTTTAAATAGTTTAAAAATTTATCTATATTTTTCATGTGTCCCACCTAATTTAATTATAGCACGTATGGTGTTCTTAGTAAATTAATGAATTTTAATATAGTTTTAGCTTTTTTGCATTTAAAAAGAAGTAAAATACTTCTTAGTAACTTTTTTTATAATTTTTATATTATTTTTCTTATTTCGTATGACTGTTATTATATATTAGTTTTTTTGTATTTTTTTGCTTTGTTTTCTTTTTTTAGGTGTTTTTCATATTCATTTATCCCGTAAGATATATCTCTAAATACTCTATAATTACTTATTTCACGAGTAATATCTTGATAATACTCCAATATATCATTTTCATTTACTTCAGTATCAATAAAATAGTTATATGTAGCAATGAGGAGAACTAGTTTTGAGCTAATATAATTTTTCAGTTGTAGATAGCTCCATAGTTTTTTATGTCTTCTTTGAATATTTATCAATTTATACGATAGTTCTATGACATTTTTACTTCTTTTTGGTTCTTCTTTTCCTGAATTAATTGCCTCTTCGCGGTATGTACTTTCTTCAGCTATTTCTATATTATCAGCATAGGCAACATCAATATATTTTGTTTCTCTATTTACTCTATATTCGATATATAGGTGTCCAAAATCATATCCTATATTCATAAGTTCTGATAGGAATTCGCTTTCACTATTATAGTTTGTTGTCATTCTATCTATAGTAGCTAATGGAAGTTTACTCATTACTTTACCATTATAGGCAATTTCAATAGTTTTTGTATTTCCAAACATATCTATGCTGACTAATGAATATCTGTTAGCTCTATTATCTTTATTCATAATATCATCCTTTTTTATTATCTTTTAAATTAAAGAAAATAGCGATGAAGCTATTTTTCTAAAAATCATCTGGATTGAAAAGTCTTGGCTGCTCTATTTTTCGTGGTAAAATTATTTTTACTTTTGGCTTTTCGGCTCTTGCGTTTATTTCAGAAATTTGTGATTTTGTTTTTTCTTCGTATCGATGAATTTCGAATGTAATATCTCTGAAAATTTTATACTGACTTAGTTTACCAATTATAAGGTCTAGGTAGGCGTCTGCTTCATTTATATTATAGTAGTCACTACTAGTATAAGCATCATACATGCATAGATAATAAGATAAATCGCTATCAATAACGTTACAACTATTAAGATAATTGTAAAGTGGGTCTTTTTCTCTATGAATTTTGATTAGACTCATAGCTAACTGTTTAACTTGATAGGTTCCCTTAATATTATACTTTCCTTCATAAGATCTAGATACTTCTTTAATAATTTCATTATCGTTAAAAGCTATATCTAACTTTTTAATATTGCCGTTATTTCTATATTCAATATAACAATATCCATCTATAAATTCGTCTTTAGAATTTTTCTTTGGAACATTAATTAAACTTATGAGTTCTAGCAATTCTTCCATGCTGTTACAACTTGTTGTTAAGGCATCTAGCTGCGTTAGAGCAAATTTTTCTCTTAATTTACCATTATCGCATTTAATTCTAAGTGTACTTTCAAGTCCGTCTAAGGCTCTATGTTTTAATGAATATATGCCTTTTTTTATGTCTTTCATGAATAACACCTCTTTTGTTTAGTATTATATATTTTTTTATATTTTTGTCAAATTTTTGTTTTAATGATTTTACTAAAAAAGTAGCTACTTTGTAAAGTCGCAGCTACTACATTTAATTTTATCTTTTTTTTCGGTAAGCATGCTTCCGCATTCTGGACATTTTTCACCAGTTGGTTTATCCCAATATGCAGTTTTACATTTCGGATAATTATTACATCCATA
Organism: uncultured Bacillota bacterium; assembly: GCA_900318075.1. Classification (GTDB taxonomy): domain Bacteria; phylum Bacillota_I; class Bacilli_A; order RF39; family UBA660; genus Coprosoma. The sequence continues at coordinate 42,854 of ONJI01000011.1, forward strand.
GAAGATTTTGCCTTTTCTTGTTTTCTTTTCGATTATTTTACCGTCACAGTTTGGACAGTCACATATTTCTTTTTCTTCTTTAGGCTCTTGTTTTATGTATTTACACTCTGGGAAATTACTGCATGCTGTAAATGAACCGTATTTTCCTTTTCTAATAACTAGTGGATGACCACAATTAGGGCAGTTTTCGCCAGTTTCTAAAGCTTCTTTTTTAGGCATTTTATCGAATGCGTCTTTAACTGATGGCTCAAACTGTTTATAAAATTCTTCTAACACTTTATACCATATTTCTTTGCCTTCAGCTATTTTATCTAAATCTGTTTCCATATCGGCTGTATATTTAACATTAATTATGTGGCTAAAGAACTCTTGAAGCTTATCTGTTACTTCAAAGCCAATTTCCGTTGGAACAAATTTTCTTTCTACTAAATTTACATATCCTCTTTTTTTGATGTTATCAATTATAGTCGCATATGTAGATGGTCTACCTATTCCAAGTTCATCCATTTCTTTAATTAGTTTAGCTTCAGTATATCTAGCTGGGGGTTCAGTAAAGTGTTGCTCTTTAGAGATATCGTTTGAAACAATTATTTTAGAATTATATGCATCAAATGGTGGAAGTATGGCATCTTTAGTATCTTCATAATCGCTAAATACTTTTAAGTAACCATCAAAGATGATAATTTGTCCAGTTGCTTTAAACTGATAATCGTTATTATTAAGAATTACGGTTGTTCCTTCTACTTTAGCTGGGGCCATAATGCTGGCTAAAGCTCTATAGTATATCATTCTATATAATTTATATTCATCATCTGATAAATACTGTTTGATACTTTCTGGAGTTCTTGTTATACTTGTAGGTCTAATAGCTTCGTGGGCATCTTGAACATTTTCAGTTTTTTTACTTACTTTTACAGGTCCTGTATATTCTTTACCGTATTTTGTTTCAATAAATTTATAAGCAGATGATATAAATTCATTAGATAATCTAATTGAATCGGTACGCATATATGTAATTAAACCAGCGGTTTCATTTTCTAAATCGATACCTTCATATAATTTTTGCGCAACTTGCATAGTTTTTCTTGATGAAAATCTTAATTTATTTGATGCTGTTTGCTGTAAAGTACTAGTTGTGAATGGTGGTTTTGATGATCTATTTTTTAATTTTTTATCTACACTTTCTATTTCAAATGCTTTAGATAACTTATTTAATATTTCGTCTGCATCAATTTCTGTTTTTATTTCTATTTTCTTATGTTTGTATTGAAACAGATCGGCAGTAAAGTCTTTAAAATCGGCAGTTATCGTCCAGTATTCTTCTGGATTAAAGGCATTTATTTCTCTTTCTTTATCAACTATTAGTTTCAAAGCAACGCTTTGAACTCTACCGGCACTACTACCATCTGTTTTTGATTGAATTAGTTTAGAAAGTCTAAAACCGATAATTCTATCTAATATTCTTCTAGTTTCTTGACTGTTTACTAGATCTTTATCGATTTTTCTTTCATCTTTGATGGCCTTTAAAATAGTGTCTTTAGTTATTTCGTTAAATACTACTCTACTATAGTTTTCATCTTTTAGACCTAAGGCATCATATAGGTGCCAAGCAATAGCTTCTCCTTCTCTATCCAAGTCGGTCGCAAGATAAACTTTATCTGCTTTTTTAGCTTCTTTTTTAAGCTCATCGATAACGGATTTTTTACCTTTTATAGTTTTATAGTCAGGTTTAAAATGATCTTCTATATCGACACCTAATCCATATTTACCTTTGGTAGACAAATCTCTAATGTGTCCTTTACTTGATGATACTATATAATCACTACCTAAATATTTTCCGATTGATTTTACTTTTGTTGGTGACTCTACGATAACTAGTTTTTTACCCAAGGTAATCAACTCCTTCACAAATTAATTTATACACTAATATTTATTTTATGTCAAATGTTTTTTTCTTATTATATTTACACATTTATTATATTTATATGTATATGAAATAATACATTAAAAAAGTAAATCTATTTTGATTTACTTAATTACTCTTGATATTTTAGTGTTATAGGACCATAACCTACATTACCATATACATTATAGTTAGTTTCGTATAGCGTTTTATTAGCCATATCAATTATAAAACTTTCGCGCTTTAACACCTTGTATGAATAACAATCTGTCTCGTTGTTATCTATATCACTGCATTTTTTCCACTCATTATTTACATCTTTTACATAAACTCTTTCATATGTTAAAAGATTCCCATTTATAGAGTATGTTCCTTTTGTAGTTTCTATTTCACTTAGTGTATCATCTGAAGTTATTGTCATTTCCGTATCATTAATAATCTCTAATTCAATATTTAAGTCTAATTCAGTTCCAGTTGCTGCCGTTCCTCTTTTTTCATTATATTTATATTTACCTTTTAATAACTTGACATTTCCATCTGTCGCTGTTTCTTGGGATTTTTCTTCTTCTATAACTTCTTCTTTTTTTGATGGTTCAGTCTTTTGGGTATTATGGTTGTTTCGTATTTTATCTTTGCTTGTATTTAAATAAAATAATGATCCTCCCATGATTAAAATAATTACAATAAGCACTCCTATAACAATATTTTTTTTCATAAATTATCCTCCTTAAATATTCTTATATTTCAATTGTAATTATATATATAGTATTTCAAGTATTTTCTTGATTTTTATTTTAACTTTACGTAAAGAGTAAATTGATTAATTTAGGAAAATGTGTTATGATGTATATGGATGAAGAAAACTTCATATAATAAAAAAGGGAACATTCAGTTTTACCATGTTGAATGTCTACCCTAATTAAATTAAGTTAGACATTTAATTTCTTATAAATTAAGTGTCATTTTTTTATAACTACTATCATAATGATAAGGAGAAATAAAATGATAACAATGTATCTAAGAACTTTGATTACAAAGTTTCTTTTCCTCATCTTTATCAAACCTCCTCTCTTTTAGAGATTCGGTAGACACTCAACAACTGATATTCCCTATACGAATTATAACATTTTGTTACATAATATATCAAGAAAATAAAAGCACCTTTTGGTATTTTTTAATATTTCCCGCATTTACTACCCCAAGAGTCTATTTGCCGGCCATTTTTAAATATTCTAAGAAGTTCACAATTATTAGAACAGTGATTGCATTCAAAGGCTTTAGTTTCAAATTTTATGTTATTTACTTCTAGTGAATAATTATTTCCTGTTTTATTATTTTTAGCAAGTATGGCTATACCTATTGCCCCCATTAAGTGTCCTTCTTTATCTACTATTATGTCTTCGTCTAATACTTCTTTAAAGTATTTTACTACGCCCTCATTTTTAGAAACTCCCCCTTGAAAAACAATTGGCGGTTCTATTTTTTTACCTTTACCAACATTATTTAAATAATTTAAAACTATACTTTTACAAAGGCCAGCAATGATATCTTCTTTTGGATATCCTACCTGCGCTTTATGAACTAAATCTGATTCGGCAAAAACTGTGCATCTAGCAGCTATTTTAACTGGATTTTTTGATTTTAAAGCATATTTGCCGAAATCTTCAACATCTATACCTAATCTTTTAGCTTGTGAGGATAAAAAGGCTCCTGTACCTGCTGCACATAGGGTATTCATAGCATAATTAGTAATAATACCATTTTTAATTAGTATTATTTTAGAATCTTGGCCGCCTATTTCTAATATTGTTCTAACGTTTGGATGATAAAAAAGAGTGCCTATGGCATGGGCGGTTATTTCATTTTTAATGATATTAGCATTTAGCATTAGCCCTATTAGTTTTCTAGCACTTCCAGTTGTTCCTACTGCTTTTAATATATAATTTTTAGGTAGATTCTTTTTTAATATATTTACAAGTTTTTTAACTGCATTAACTGGATTTCCTTCAGTCCATATGTATGATGATGTGATTATATTATTTCTTTCATCAATAATAACTCCTTTAGTTGATATTGATCCAATATCAATCCCTAAATAGCATTCTTTCATTTATTTTTCCTCATTTCTAACATATCATAAAATGCCTCTAATCTAGTTTTTATTCCTGTCTCACTAGATTGCATGTCAAAGCTAAAGTATATAACTGGTACGTTATAGGCGTTTGCGACTTTATTTATTATTGGCATAGCGCCTATTTCTGGTGTGCAGAAAGATGATTTGATATGAATTATACCATCATATCCATTTTCACATAAATATTCAGTGTTGGCTACATTATCACTGGCATCTGCTCCACACGAATATTTAATATATTTATTATTTTTTAAATATTTTTTCATTCTTCTTTTTTTTCTTAGAAATAAATAGTCGACATTAGTAAATCTTTTTATTTCGATGTTGTGACTGGCAAGCTCTTTTTCTAAAAAATAATTAGAAAATGGTTCCATTATGGTATATAGTTCACCGATGATTCCTATTTTTAATCTATCTTCTTTTTTATATGTTTTAATGTTTTCAAATCTTTTTTTATAATTTCTATATAAAACTTTTAATTCATGATAACTTTTAACTTTACTAAATTTAATAAGCATTTCATTTTTTAATTTTTCAAATGATCCTTTATTAACTTCAAAGCCAATATTTTGTCTTATATAATCGTCTATTTTATCCATATATTTAATCATTTTTATAGTTATAAACGTATAATATAAAGCTTTTAGTTTATTATATTTAGGATCAATTTGTTTTATCATTTTATTAATCCTTTTGATACTCATTTTTCCTTCTGTGACAAAATTAATCATGTTGAAGTCATAATCTAGGTCTTTTAATATTTTTTCTTGTAGCTCATAGTAATAGCCATATCTACATCCTCCGCCCATTTGAATTAGTGTATCTGCGCCTTTTTCTAAGCATTCTATCATTGTGCCTAGTGTATATTTAAATGGTGTGCATACAAATTCCGGAGAATATTTACTTCCTAGTTCAATAGTTTTAGTAGTTATTTTAGGTGCTTTAACTATTTTGGCGTTTAAAGCATGACTCATAAGATACTCTGCTGGAACATAATAATCTCCCATTTGCGGAAAAGCAATTTTATACATGAATATTCCCCCTTAATACGTCTAGGAAGCTTTCTAATCTTGTCTCAATTCCAGTAAATGAAGAATTATTATCAATTATAATATTAATATGTGGTTTTTTTATTTTACGCATAACGAGTTCATTGACTAGGCTATCTGGAGCGCAGGGAAATGATGAGATAAAAATAATTCCATCAATTTTATCCATCGCATATATAATAGATCCTATACTTTCTTTACTATATTTAAAATATAAATTTTTTGATAATTTGCCACTTAACTTATTTGTTTTTTCTGCATCAAACTTATCTGAATATATTACTTCTGCTCCCTCGTTTGTTAAGTATTTAATTATATCACTACCAATGATACTATCATATGTGTTATAAGGATGGGAGACGATCAATATTTTTGTCTTTTTACTATTTAGTTTGTTTAAATTTATTTGGGTATTTTTCTTTTTTATTAAGTTATATTCATATATGGCTTTTTTATAGGCTTTTCTTATTTCTAAAGGCTTTTTATTTAACTTTCTACCAATCTTATATAAACCCTTCTTTAAAGACTCACCTTTTTCTAAATCAATATTATAATTTAATATATTTATATCAAATAAGTTATTTACAATATCATAAGCGGCCCAAAAATTAGTGCAAGCCTGATTATTTACTTTATAATTACATATTCTAGGAATTAATATGTAATCACATTTGTCTTTTAAATAGTCAATATGTCCTAAATAATTTTTTAAAGCTAGGCACATTTCATCATTTGAAACTTTAAGTCCTCTATCCATTATTTCTTTGTTTGTATTTGGACTTATTATATATGGAATATTTAATTTACTGAAAAATGTTTTCCAAATATCACCGTGGTAGTAATAAAATAAGCTTCTTGGTAAACCAATCTTGTCCATTTTAATCACCAATATAAATATATTTTGTATTTTAGTTTTTTATGAATAAAAAAACTGGAAGCCCAGTTTATTTTGTAAGTACTTTGTTTTTTGAATAATTTGGTAAATTAATCACTATTACAGAAATATTATCTTCTGTTTTAACTAACCATTCAGTATATTTTTTACTTAACGCATCTTCTATCATTGTACTTGTAGGAATATTTTCCTTAAAATATGATTTAAAAGTTTCTTCACTTACTAAATCGGTAATTCCATCACTTGATAGAATTATTTTTTGACCAATGTTATCTATAATATTTATATGAAGTTCATCATTATAACCGGCTCCTATAGCAGCCGTTATAGTATTATTCCAAGGATTATATCTAGCTTCTTCATAGTCTAGTCCTTTAGAATCAGAGTCTAAGGTTGTAAGTAAGACTAAATCATCAGTTTCTTTATCATAGGTATAGGCAGCCGAATCACCAATATTGGCAATTACTGTTTTATCATTTACTGTGATTGATAAAACCATTGTAGTATAACTACCATGATATTTTTGATTTATTAAACTATCAATTTGAGAAATTTTATATTTCAGTAGTTTAATTAATAAATCAATATCGTTTAAAATTTCATCTGGAATAATTTCAAACCAATCTTTGATTTCTTCTATGAGTAATTTACTAGCTTCTTCTCCTTTTTCAGAGCCACCTGCTCCATCAGCGACCATATTTAAAAAGCAGTTTTCATTTTTAACTATACTTAAAACAGCGTCTTGCTGGGGCATTTCTGGTTTGCTTTCATATCCTCTATCTGTAGATACTTCGATTTTGCCTGAAAGCAGGCTGGCGTTAAATGAATCTAATAGTTTTATTCCATTTCCATTACTTAAAATTTCATATGCATTTTTAGTTATTTTAAGCCCACTTTCTTTTAAAACTTCAGTTACATCTATATTTTTAATATATTTTTTTATTAATTCTTCTAAGATTTTTTCAGTTTGTTTTATATTAAGTTTGTTATACATAGTTATATCTTTAGTTTTTAATAAATCAATTAATATTATAGGTATATCATGCATTAGCTCGCGATAATTATTTGTTTTTACGGAGGTAACTTTTTTTTCAGCTTGGCCATAAAAAACATTATTTTTATGAACTTTTATATTACCTGTTTGATCAACATCTACATTAATATCATCTATTTTATAACTTCCCGGCATATATACTGGGTAAATAATTATTTTTAAATCTTCTACGTTTTTAGGCAAGTTTTCTTCTATATTTATATGCGAAAAATCGTCTGCGTGGAGTAACCAATCTGAGCCTATAATGTTAATTCTATTATCGTTTACAAAAATTGCGTAATTTCCTGAAAACATAAATTTATCTATTTCATCTAATTTTGATAAATAGTCGTTATATATAATTTCTAGGCATTTTTCTGGCGTTATGGTTATATGTTCTTTTATCAAGAAATTTTTAAAATAGTTATCTTGGAATAAATAAGAAATGATATCATTATTATTTTTTATTTTGTTTAATGTGCTATCTAATTCATTTAAAATTATTTGTGCGAGTTTTTTCTCAAGGTCATCACCCGGATGATTTAGTTTATAGCCAATAATTGCTTTTTTTAATAATTTTTCCATAAACTCTCCTTTTTTTCATCTAGATGATAGCAGCTTCTTTTTTTATTGTCAAATTTGTTTATATCTTTTTTTATATATGATATAATTATTAGAGGCAGGAGGCGTTTATATGGAAATAAAGCTACTTACAAACGCAGAGTTTTTGGAATTTAGTAAAGCTTATCAGCCATCATCTATTTATCAAACTATAAATTATGCCTTTACTATGCATGAGCAAGGATATGAATCAATGTTTGTTGGGCTTACCGATGGCAATATTTTAAAGGCGGCTAGTTTAATATTAGTTCACAAGGTTAATGGATTTAAATATGGTCTTGTTCCTAGAGGTTTTTTAATTGATTATAATGATGAAGATCTTTTATCTGAATTTACAAGACTTTTAAAAAAGTTTCTAGGAAAAAAAGATATTGTTGCGATCAAAATTAATCCAATGATTATCAAAAAAATATATGACAGTAATGGTAGAACAACGTTTAATAATAATCTATATGACGTTACTTTCCAAAGACTTACTAAATTAGGGTATTTTCATTTGGGATATAACAATAATTTTGAAGCCTTAAAACCAAGATTTGAAGCGGTTATAAATCTAGATTTAAATTTTGTTCAATTATTTGGTAATATGGATAAAAGTACTAGAAATAAAATTAGAAAAGCTACTCGTGATGGTATAAAAGTATATCACGGTCATAAAGAAGATCTTAAGTACCTATATTTACAAACAAAAAATAAATATCCTAGAGATTTAGAATATTTTGAAGATTTATATAAATTCTTTGATAAAGATGGATTAATTGATTTTTATTATAGTAAATTAGATACAACAGAATATCTAAAATATACTCAAAATAAATATAATGATTTTCTAAATCAAAGTAAAAATTTAAGCCGTGCATTACTAAATGGTCAAGGTACTGATAAAGTCATAAATAAAAAACTATATGTTGATCAAAATGTCGTTAAATATCGTAATCAACTAGCTGAAGCAACCGAATATTTAAAACAATATCCAAACGGTATCGTTATATCTTCAGCTCTAGCAATTAAATGGCAAAATGAAGTATATGTAGTTATGGATGGTTATGATACTAAATTTAAAAAGTTTGGGGCTAAACAACTACTCTTTTGGAAATTAATTGGAAGATATGCGAAGCTTGGATTTAAAAAGTTAAATTTAGGTGGTGTTAGTAATATTAATCAATTAAATAACAAATATAAAGGTCTTAATGAATTTAAAATGAGTTTTCATTCAAATATTATCGAATATATTGGTGATTTTGAACTTATTACTAATAATCCTTTATACTTTGTATATAGTAATTCTTTTGGAATTACTGGCATATTTAATGGAAAAAAGTGAGAATAATTTGAAGGAAAATTAAAAATTAAAAATAGTCAGGAAAATAATTCCTGACTTTTTATTCATACATCCAACCTCTATCCAATAAAAAACGCAGTAAGGATAGAAAACGAAGAGTTTCGCATATAAATACTACTAATCTAAATTTTCATTTACTGCATATATTTTGTAATTCTTAAGCAAATATAGAATTACAAGGATTATCCTTGTTTCCAAGCTTCTGATTATTAAATTCCTCTAATAAAATATAGTCATTGGAAAATCTAGTGGGCGCCGGATCACTAGGTACTATCAGCCCCCGATCTCGATGCAAGCCGCACGGCCATCGGAATTGACATCGCATCCCCAAGAGTCACCATGCGCACAAACGCTACCACCAGAGCTAGCGTCAGCGCCCACTCCAGAAGCATCGCATACGAAGTGAGAACCGTAATCATTGCAAGCGTTTTCTTCAGTAAATGCCGCTTGAAGTACACCTACATTCGCATTATATATTGGTTTTGTTTCTAAAGATGATTCATTATGCCATCCAGTTAAACAATACTCTGCTCCGTCTTTTATAAAACATGCATCTGCACCTGTTACTTTATTATTTTCAATTGTATACTTTAAGCAATCATTCTTTCCTGTTGCACTGCAACTACTATATGTTTGTCCAACATCTTCTAAGCTTGATGAATCTTTATAAATTGGATTTGTGTTTATCGCATATACTGTTTGAGCCGCTGGTGTTATAGCCATTCCACTAGTCCCTTGAACTACATTTATTCCGACTGTTAGACTACTACTTCCTCCAGTTGTAAGATTACTTATATCA
>ONJI01000001.1 GCA_900318075.1 uncultured Bacillota bacterium
CAAATTTTGATTTAAAATACTAAAAGCAGACTTTAGATTTTCATATAAATTATACCCATCTTCAGTTAATTCAAAATTCTTATTATCTCTAATAATTAATGTTTTATCCAATTGAAGTTCTAATTGTTTTATATTGTAGCTTAATGATGATTGAGCAATATTCAAATTTTTTGATGCACTAGTAAACCCATTGTAATAAACGACATAATAAAAATATTTAAATAAATTTAAGTTAAAATTATTCATAAAAAATCACCCATTAACATATATTATAGCATACATCATTATTTTATATAAATATGTACATTCATTTTTTCTCTGAATAATATAATTTAATAAAATTATTTTTAAGATCTACTGAGCTATATTTTGATATTTCATGACTTTTAATAATATATGGCATAATTATATCAATGTCTTTTTCATCTATGATTTTAAAATATCTGCACAAAGGCTCATGAGTAGTTCTACCAACAACATTAAGAATATTATTATTATCTTCTACATTTAATAATCTAATATAAATACCATATTTCTTTTTTGAAATAATAGTAAAATTTCTTCTGTTTTTAAACATTAATCCTTTATTAGTAGTATGAGAAGTAACATTACTATCAATAGAATTAATTTTAATAGATAATTGACTATATAATTTTTCTATTAGATAAAATTTAGATTCTGATAAATAATTGTATAATCTCTTGCATAATTCAATTAAATATGTAATTTCTTTTAATTCTGTAATTTTAATATAATAACAAAGAGTAGAATTTTCATATCCTTTTCTAATAGATAATATATCAAGTTCATCAAATTGTTTTATATCCCTATAAAAAGAAATTAATATATCCGATTGATTAACTTGTACCTCAATTATTTTTTGATCTAACTTATAAGCAACATTTTTCATTAAATAATTTCGTTTAATATTTTTACTTATATTTAAAATTTGCTTATCAAATTCATTAAATAGAGTTATGGCAATTTCTTTTTTATTAAATATTATATTTTTATAACAACTTGTATCAACATTTAATAGTTTAGTTTTTCTTTCAGATGCTTCTTTATCTACATTAGAAATAACATTGATTTTAGACATATCAATTACCTCATTATTAGAATATTGAACTCCATCATATATTAAGTTATAAGTAGAACAAACCTCTAGTTTGGTAGAGTAATTTATATTATTTGCAAGTTTTTCTTCAAATTCAAATATGTTCCTGTATTTATTCCAAGATTACAAGAGTTTTCTACAACTTCCATAAATGTTTCTTTCCCGTGCCCTCCGTGTTTCCAGCAATGAATAGTTGCATTTTCTACTTTAATACTTCCTTTATCGTAGAATGTATCTTTTTCTAAGTCTACTTTATTTTCCTCTAAAGCAGCAGCTAATGTAACAATCTTAAAGGTTGATCCTGGTTCATATGTTGCCCATACTGGGAGATTTCTATTAATTTCTTCTATCGAATAGTCTTTGTAATTTGATGGTGAAAAATTTGGCCTTGCTGATATGGCTAGGATTTCTCCATTATTTGGATTCATTACTAAACCAATAGCTCTATCAGGATTATATTTGGTAACGGCATTATTTAGTTCTCTTTCTAGAGATGTTTGAATTTCATTATTTATTGTTAAAGTAATGTTCATTCCGTTTTGAGGCTGTTCATATACTTCGTTTAATTCAAGCTTATTTCCTTTGGCATCACTGAAATATTTTATAGCCCCATCTTCACCTGTTAAATATTTGTCGTATGTAAGTTCAATTCCAGATAGTCCTTGGTTATCTATGCCAACAAAGCCTAAGGTATGGGCTAGATAGGTATCGTAGGGGTATACTCTTTTTGATTCTTTTACTAAGTATACTCCATCTAGTTTTAAGTTTCTTATTTTGTCGGCTACTTCATATGAAAGTCTTCTTCCTTCTGGATGAACTCTTTCTATTGATGTTTTTTTATTTATATGTTTATACATATCATCATAACTTACATTTAATATTTTTGATAATTTATTTGTTACATCTTTTTTATCTTTTATTTGATTTGGAATAACAACTAAAGATGTAGTTGTGACATTGTCAGCTAATATTACTCCATTTCTATCATAAATTAGTCCTCTATCTGCTTTAATGGGTAAGTTTCTACTCCATAGGTTACTTGCATAATTATTTAATTTTTTATAATCGATTACTTCTATATAAAATACTCTTAAGGTAATTATTATAAATATAAAAAATATTGCGACTAAAACTATTTTCATCCTTTTATGAATACTTTTAAAAAACATATTCTTCACCAATCAAGTATATGTGATGATCTATAAAAAAATTCTAAGTTTAAAACTTAGAATTTTGCTTAATTTAATTATTATTTTTAATTCTTATTTTATTAATTCTTCTATTTTTCTATACATAGAAATTTACTTGCTAACCAACCTAGTTTCTAACATTATTTTCTAGTAACCAATCAATAATATTTTTATGAATAATACCATTTTGGGAAAAATCTGTTTTATCAAGTGAGAGAACATATTTTGGATAATTATCGCCTATTACTTTAAATGCTCCAAATTCTCTTTCTATTACATCATTATTTGCAAGTAGATATGTAACTTGATAGTATTCTTTTATTTTATCTTTTGTTGCAATAAAGTCTACTTCACCATCTTTAGTTTTTCCTATATAAACATCATACCCTCTTTGTAAAAGTTCATTATAAACAACATTTTCAATTGCAAAACTTTTATTTATTTCAAAATTATTATTTTTTATTTGTGCTATTCCTAAATCAGTCATATAATACTTGTTTAAAGTCTTTAATACTGCTTTTCCATGTATATCATATCTATATATTTTTCTTATTATTAAAGCTTTACATAAGGCATCAAGATAAATATACAATGTTTCCGTAGATATTGATTTACCTTCATTTTTTAAAAATGAAATTACATTTTCTGCAGAAAATTCTCTGCCAGTTGTATCAACGATATATTGTAATAACAAATCAAAAAGAATTGTATCTTTTAATCCCAATCTATCGACAACATCACGAAGTATGATTGAATCAAATACGCTATGTAAGTAATCTTTAATATTATTTTCATTTTCAAATTGACATCTATTGGGTAGTCCTCCCCATTTTACAAAATTCCAAAAAGTTTCTTCATCTTTTGGTTTTTTCTTTGAAAGCTCTATAAACTCACTATAAGTCAAAGGAAAAATATTAAATAAAACATATCTTCCAGACAAAACTGATGATAATTCTTGTGACAATAATTTACTATTTGATCCTGTAATAAAAATACTTGTATTATTAGTGGATGCTCTTAGTGAATTTACAACGTCTTCAAACTTATTGACCTTTTGAACTTCATCTAAAAATACATAATATTTTTTTTCATCGAATAATTGTTCTTTTATATATTTATTAAGTTTTTTATAGTCTTTTAAATCTTCATATTCTATATATTCAAAATTTATATAAATGATATGATTATCATCACATCCATTTTCTTTTAATTCATCTATAATTTGATTTAATATAACAGATTTCCCACATCTTCTTATTCCAACTAATATTTTAACAAGATCACTATCATAAAAGCCTCTGATTCTAGATAAATAAGTTTCTCTTTTAATCATTTCAATCACCTATGTAAATCATACATTATTTATTGCAATTTGTCAAGTTATTTCTCAAATGAGAAATAACTTTTATTTTTTCGACATTTATTTCATCTATTATCTTCAGTAGTTATTGTTTTAAAAGTTTATCCTGGTTCATACGCAGTTCAACTGGCAAGTTTCTATTGATTTATTTTATAGAATAGTTTTTGTGAAGAACTTAGCCTTGTCGATATTGCTAGTATCTCTCCATTGTTTGGATCCATGACAAGGCCGATAGCTCTATCAGTATTATATTTGGTAACATCAACACTTAAATTGATATGTTTATTTTCACTATAATTTTTAGGATAATCATCACTAGATAAACAAAAATCTCCTAAATGATAAATAGTATCATCTTTTTTAACAATATTATTCCAGTTATTAATTATAGTTTCATTCATTTCATTGATATTTTTAAATGTCTATTACAATATTTAATTATTTCTATTTTTTCTATTATTGTATTCGGATCAATGGTTTCTTCAAATATCTCAGCAATATTTTCTTCTTTGTCTAGGTTAATATAAACATAATTATCAAAATTATCCTTACAAAATTCTTCTAATATATAAGTTTTTCCAGTTTGTCTTGCACCAACTAACATAAGTGGTATCTTATAATCATTCTTCCACTTTTTTAATTCTTTTTCTATTTTTCTATACATAGAAATGCACCTCTATATACTTTTTAGTACTTTTCGTACAAAAAATACATATTTTTAACAATAATTTCGTACATTTTGTACGAAATTTACATTTTTAATATAATTTTTTTAAATAGTTGTCGATTGCAAGCTCTTTTATAAGAGTAATATTTAATCTATGCATGATCCCTATAAAAACATATTATGTTTTTACCAATTTTATATTTTTCACAAAAATGTGTCGCAAATTTCGGTGCCTACACTACCGTTCGGCACCAATACATTTTGCCTATGGCAAAATGATAGGGATTTTAGATATCAAGATGCGGGCGCCGGATCACTAGGGACTATTATCCTCCCCCGTACTCGTCGCAACCCGCATAGCCATCGGAATGGACATTGCAGTACCAAGAACCAACATTCACATACACGAAACCCTCAGAGTAAGCGCGAGCGTCCACTCCAGAAGCATTGCAGAAGATGTCAGAGCCATGATCAGTGCAAGCATTTGTTTCAGTAAAAGCAGTATTTAATATTCCTTTATTTAAATTATATACTGACGTTTCCCCCGTGTAAGTACATCCTGCATTTTCTCCTGCGTTTTCTGCATCATCGTCCCATAAACATTCATCTACCCATCCGGTTAAACAGTACTCATTTCCACCTTTTATAAAACAAGCTTCTGCTCCGGTTACTGTATTATTTTCTATTGTATATCTTAAACAAGCTGTTTTACCTGTAGCTGAACATGAACTATATGTAGTTCCTACATCTTGTAGCGTTGATGAATTTTTTGTAATTGTATTATTTGTATTTATTGCATACACAGTTCCACTAAATGATGAACTTCCACCACCTGAGCCACTTCCACCAGAACCACCTTGTGAACTTTGTCCACTATCAGTATTAGCGGTACAATTATTATTTGTAATCGAATAAGGGCTTTGGCTTGTTCCACTACCTGTTAATTGCACACAATTAGCAAGATAGAAAACTGGGCGGGAGGCGAAAGAATCACTCGCGACGCTGTGGAGAACATGACCGCCACTGCTCGCGTACCAGACACTGCGCGAGCTCGCGTAAGAAAGCGGCGCCATTGTCCACCGATAACCATTGGCATAAAGCCAGTTATGTGTATTACTATTATTATAACATGATGAATTGCTATTATACTGTTTTACATTAGTACAGGCTGGGTTTGTACTTGCTTTTACATAATCTATTACATTCATTAACCCTACTTTGCCACGCCATTTATAAGCTTCTGCCTGTGATATATCAGTTGCTAAATCACTATTATTAGATTTTATAGGTCCTATGTTCCACAAATGATCTACTATTTTTGACTGCAAAGTAGAAGCTACATTTGTTTCATACCAAGCTGTTAGTTTTTTCTTTCCATTTTCA
>ONJI01000006.1 GCA_900318075.1 uncultured Bacillota bacterium
CTGGAGTTGGTTCTGGAGTTGGTTCTGGAGTTGGTTCTGGAGTTGGTTCTGGAGTTGGTTCTGGAGTTGGTTCTGGAGTTGGCTCTGGAGTTGGCTCTGGAGTTGGTTCTGGAGTTGGTTCTGGAGTTGGTTCTGGAGTTGGTTCAGGAGTCTCTTTAGTATCCTTTATTCCAGGAGCAACAGGTTCATAACCAACATCGTTTGAATTTCCTCTAGCTATCTCGTTTTGGCCAGTCATAGAAATGTCTTTATCAATAGCACGTACATAAACAATATTACTTACATCGCCATTAACTTTAGAAGCAATTTCTGGATACTTTTCAAGTAACATTTTTTCTAGTTCAATAACATCACCGGCAGAAGTAGAACCTCCTGTATAGAAATAAATGGTTCCATCAGCACCCTCAGTTAACATATACTCATCATTTTCAAGTCTAATCATAGAAGAGCTTTCTACAGTTACCTCACCAGTTTCATCAAGATAAGCATAAGCATCATCACCAACTGGATATTGTTCATCTTCTTTCATTTCACCAGTCCAAACAACATAAGGTTGTTCTCCATATTCTTCATATATTTTATCATCGATTTTACTTAATTCATCCTCAGATAAATCCCCAACAACAATATTCAACTTACCATCTTCTATAAATGTTTTATATTCACCTAAAACATCTTCTTTAGTAACTTCTTCAGCTTCTGCTACTGGAGCTTCCTCTTCAATAACTTCTTCAGCTTCTGCTACTGGAGCTTCCTCTTCAACAACTTCTTCAGCTTCTGCTACTGGAGCTTCCTCTTCAACAACTTCTTCAGCTTCTGCTACTGGAGCTTCTTCTTCAACAACTTCTTCAGCTTCTGCAATTGGAGCTTCTTCTTCAACAACTTCTTCAGCTTCTGCTACTGGAGCTTCTTCTTCAATAACTTCTTCTGATTCTGCTACTGGAGCTTCTTCTTCAATAACTTCTTCTGATTCTGCTACTGGAGTTTCTTCTTCAATAGCTTCTTCAGCTTCTGCAATTGGAGCTTCCTCTTCAATAACATCTTCTGATTCTGCAACTGGAGCTTCCTCTTCAATAACTTCTTCTGATTCTGCTACTGGAGCTTCTTCTTCTTCAATAGCTTCTTCTGATTCTGCTACTGGAGCTTCCTCTTCAACAACTTCTTCAGCTTCTGCAATTGGAGCTTCTTCTTCATCTACAGCAATTGGTGTTACTTCTTCAACTGAAGCACCCTCGTTTTCACTAACTGAAACATCTTGTGCTAAATTTTCACCTGTGTAATCTTGTACACTTGTGTCTGGAACATTTGCTTCTTCTGCAAAAGCAGGTGTAGCAGATAAAGTACCAGCTAATACTGCAGCCGAAATACCAAGAGCAGATACTAATCTTCTTGATTGTTCACGGTCAAATTTCATACATATCCCTCATTTCTTTAAACAAGAGTCCCTTATTATTCCTTATAAAATAATAAATCTCCGTTTTCAGGTGCATATAATAACACTTAAAACAGCATTTGTCAAATTTAAATATTAATAATTATATATTAAAAACTTGAAACAAAATCAATATATTATATGCCTCACTTTATATTACAACTCGATTATATCAGAAATTAAACAAATTTTCCACGATTATTTGCAAATTTTACCTTTATTTACAAAAAAATGCATTTTTCATAGATTAACTACATTTTTTTAAATTCATTAAACATACATTTAAAAATTTAAACTAACCATAACTCGTGCAAACTAAAGAAAGTAAAAATATATCATTTTTAAAAATACGATTATTAACAATAATTAATAAACTAATAATGATAAAATCATCCACCTACTCACCAAAAAAGAGAATTTAAAATAAAAATCTCTTAGTTACTCTATCTAATTCTGACTCCAATTTAGATTTCATTATGACATCAGCAAATCCGTCCTGCAAATAGTGAAGTTTAATAAATTCTTTACCATCTTCTATCATTATAACTACCGGGATATTAAACTTCTCATTCTTTTTAAGCTCTTTAAGTACCTCATAAGCACTTACCGTATCAGTCTCATCATCTAAAAGTATCAAATCCAAATGATGTTTATTTGAAATCTTTTCTATGCAGTCTCTTCCAAATAGTGAACCACTTACATTGAAATCATTATCTTCTAAAAATTTCACAATTTTAGAAAGTTCCTTAGCATCATCATCAACAACCATTACTGATTTACTCTTTTGAAGCGTCTGTTCATATAAATCAAGTTTTCTAGATAGTTCTGTATCTTTAGTTTTCACTATCCTTTGATCTATAGTAATACTGACAGTTGTCCCTTTTTCTTCATCGCTTTTTACTATTAGACTGCCGCCCATTACCGTAATTAATTTCTTAATTTCCTTTAAATTTAATATTTTTTTATCTTTAGCCAAATTTATTTTAGCTAAATCATCAATGTTTAAACTTAAAATATTATTAACTTCTTCTATGCCAATACCTTTTCCAGAATCAGATATTGTTATTATAAGTCTACATATATCATACTTAACTATAGAATTTATATCTAAACTGATATAACCAGAAACAGTATTTTTCAAAGAATTTTCCAATACCGAATATATAGCCTGTTTTAATTTAATTGAATCTCCATATAGATAATCTGGAATATTTTTACTAATAGAATACTCTAACTTAACATTTTCATTTAATCTAGTATCTGTCTGAAGCTTTATCTCATTAAATAGATTAACTACATTATATCTACTATCATAAATTCTAATCGTTTTAGTATTCATAGAAGAGACATCTAAGGCATCGTTAATCAAATAATCTAATTCCTTAGCCTTATTGCTAATTATCTTACTGCCTTCCTTTAACTCAGATATATCATCTAAAGAAATCATACTATTACTAACTTCAATAATATTTTTAACAGGTCTTTTAATATCCTGCGTCATTCTAAATAAGAAATTAGAAGTATCCTCATTACTCTTTTCGATTAATTTTTTATTCCTATAAAGCTCTTCCATCATCTGAACATCAGGATTCTCAATAGTAAAATACATAAGCACAGTTACAAATGCAAAAGTCGAATTTATTAAAATAATACCAGGATTAATCGATCTTACTACAAACACTCCTACCATTGCAACTATTAAGACAAGTAAAGGTATATATTTTCTATAAGTAATACGGTTTGCATTTTTAATAACACAAAATATTTCCAAGCCTATGAGAATACCACCAATAACCAAAAGCAAATTAGTAGCAGGCCCATAGCTATATACATAATTGCCATCATTAAAATACATAATTGGTAGAAAAAGCGCCAAAAATAACATTATCATAAAGCAGAATATTAGTAAAAACTTGACATCCTTCGAATGATTCTTCAAAAAATCTCTAACCTTCATATCCTGTCCAAATGACACAAAGAAAATATATAAAGCAAAAATCACTTCCCAAGATAATAAATAGACAATGAAAAGTCTGTTACATAACATGCACATTAAACTATTAAAAGGAGTCGTTCCATTTACATATACAAAATATGAACAAGCAAGTTCAAGCAAAAGTCCAAAAACATTCATTCTAACTAAAACACTATAAATTTTATTTTCAACACTGCTTATCCTCGGTTTTCTATAATATACTATCGTAAGCATTATACTATAAAGAAGAGTGCAGCATATAAAAGTGATACCAATTACCATTTAATCGCCTCCGCTATTATAATTATAATATAATAAAAAGGCTTTTTCAAGCCTTATAAATTAATTATTTTTTACAAGTTTTTTAACATGCAAAGTTTGATTACCATCTTCTTTTAATTTCATCAAATCTACCTTGCCAATATTAGTATAAGGAAATTCCTTTATAAATTTAAAACCTATAGGTAATGCATATTCCTGAATTTGCGCTTCGCATAAAGCTTTAACTCTTTCCTCCACTTCAGAAATAGATGAAGTTTCATCTTTTAAAACAATATATACAAAAGGTAGTTCTCCCTGAGCAAAGTTTACATCTTTAACACCAACAGCTTTACAATCTAATACTGCAGGATCTTGCATTACTACTTTTTCTATAAAATCTGGAAAAATTTTAAAACCATCATGTCTAATTATCATATCCTTCATGCGGCCCATGATAAATAATTCACCATTTTCATTCATATAGCCTAAATCGCCACTATGAATCCAAACACTTTCATCTGAATGTTTTCTTTTAATCTTAGCAGTCTCTTCTTCATTGTTATAATACTCAAGCATAACATTAGGTCCAGTAATACAAACTTCTCCAACATGTTTGTCATCCATATCAGTAGTAAGTGGAAGTTCCTCTAAAGTATCTGGATCAAATACAGAAATAACAGAATGAGGGAAAGGAATACCAACACTTCCAAGTGTATTAGTTTCATTAGACGTGCACGCACAAACAGCCGCGCTTACCTCTGTCATTCCATACCCTTTTACAACTTTATAAGGACAATTATGTTCGCTTAAAAACTCATTAGTCCTAACTTCTAAATCCAAATTCATCGCATCTCCACCGACAGTTGGAGCAATCATATAAGATAAATCCTCATCTTTCAATTTGTCACTTGTAATTATATTTCCATAATGAGATGGCACCCCAACCATATGATTTGGATGATACTTATTTAATAAATCTGGCATAGTATCTGCTTCAAAAGACGGAATTACAATAACCTCCATTTTACAAACTAAAGGTAGATGTAAGCCATTGCCACAACCATATGCGATAAAAAGTGGCATTATATTAAGCCAATTATGTTCCTTCTTAAAATCATAACCTGCATTGATACAGTCAAATGCCGCATAATTTAAATTATCATTTGTCAAAACAACACCTTTAGGCATTCCAGTCGTCCCTCCAGTATGGACGATTACTGCCGGAGCATCACCACTATATAAAGATTGATGTGGCATTACAAAGTCTCTATGCCTATTTCCAATAAATTTTGACCATTGTAAGCAGTCTTCACTATATCCAAAAGTTTGTTTACTTGCTCGCAAATCAGCTATAACTTTTTCAAAAGACTTTACTGAACATGTAAGCTTTTCGGTAAAAAGTTTAGTAGGCTTTTCACCTATTTTCTCTTTTTTTGCTTTATCATACATTAGTTTTAATTGTTCTAATTGTGCTTTTGTAGTCATAGATTCTGTTGGTGAAACATTCACTATAGTTTTCACTCCACATTTTTCTTTTAAATCTCTAGCTTTTTCTGAAGCAACATCAATAATAAATACTAAATCAGATTTAGCTTCTAAAATATAATTCTCGATTCCTTCTTTACTAGTTCGTGGATCAATACAGTTAGAAATAGCGCCTATTTTATTAACCGCATATAATAGATATATTGATTCTGGCATTGTTGGCGCGACTATAGTTACAATATCACCCTTTTTAACACCATGTTTTAACAATGCTGTTGCCGTTCTTTCAATATTATCAAAAAAAGTCTTGTAATTAATCACATTATCAAAATAATTTAAAGCCGGTCTTTCTAAATTTTGAAATGCATTTTGACATATATAATCATACATTGTCATAGATGGCAAAGTTGAAACTAATGCCTCTTCAGAATAAAACTTTTTCCATGGCATATCTATAGAAGCATATAAAATTCTTTTACTTTCATCAGCATCAACTTTATATTTATCATCCATTGATAAACCATCATTAATCTTCAAATTTTTAATTGTCATTTAATAACCTCCCTGATTTTAAAACTTACAACGCATATACTATAACATTTTTTATAAAATTTGACAAATAATTTGACAAATAATTTAATAATTTTTTTTGAATTAACTATTGTCATTATTTTTTAAATTTGCTATAATTAACTTGTCGCTTATTTGGCGAGATAGCTCAGTTGGCTAGAGCGCACGGTTCATACCCGTGTTGTCGAGGGTTCGAATCCCCCTCTCGCTACCATTGAAAAATAAAAGAATTTGAACTTTTTAATAATTCAAATTCTTTTTTTGTGCCATAAATTGTGCCATTTTATTCAGTCAAATAAAAAAAGATGCACAAAACATGCACCATGTTACCTGATTAATCATTTTAATTGTTGATATAATTTTTCTATATTAATTTTAGAGCGGTCAACATTATTAGTTTCACAAAACAAATCTACTAATTGGAAAATCATCATATATAATCCAGAACATATTTTGGCATTTTTTTCTTCAGCACGCTTTAAAAATAGTGTCTCGGTAGGATTTAAAATAACATCAAAAAAATACTTATTATCTAAATCATTTATCTTATTCCAAACACTTTTAGGAATAACACATTCATTTTGATTATCATTACCAACAGAAGTAGCATTTATAATAAAATCTGAATTATTAATTTTTTCTGCAAAGTCAATATCAAAATCATATATTTCTATATTAGAATAAATTTTTTTTAATTCCTTATTTTCATTTTTATCATGATTAATAACAACAATGTTATCCGTAAATTTAAGTAATTCATATATTATAGATCGAGCAGCTCCACCTGCGCCAAATAACAATACTCTGTCAGTAGATAATATATCTTTTAATTTATATCTAATAGAATCTACGGCTGCTATACCATCCACATTATATCCAATTTTCTTATTATCAATAAATTTTATAGTATTCACTGACTTCATAATACTACATTCTTCAGAAAGTGAATCTAAATAATCTATACATTTTATTTTATATGGAAAAGTTACATTTACAAATGAAAAATTCAATTCTTTTAAACAATTAATAGCATTTTCAAGATTACTTTCGGGTACATCTATTTTTATGTGTGAATGTTCAACACAAAACTGACTCTCTAATATTGAAAATAGTAGATGAGATTTACTATGCTTTGTAATTGAACCAATTAAAGCTGAATAATTCATTATTTCTTAAGTAAAAATTGTTTAACATCTTTTGAATTTCCATTTAATTTGCTAATTCCAAATTCAGAAACAAAGAAATTAATCAAATTTTGTCTTCCCCTACATAATTCTTCATTGTCGAAAGAAGGAATATATCCTTCTATATTACCAAACTTTGAATTTATAAAATAAAATGATGTACCTCTAATATATCTAGAAAAGTCCTCTGCTAAATATAATTTTGTAGTAAGTTCATTCCCAGATACTTCAATTAATTTTTCATAATTATTATTTACATTAAGTATATACGCTCTTGTTATTGGTGTACGTTTTTTTTCAATGTTAAAACCAATTTTTCTCGGATCTAATATATAACTATTTGATAGTTTAAATTCACTATTATAATCCATATCTTCTACTAAATTGGGAACTTCGTTTTTTGCCACATTTTTACGAACATTCAAAAATTTAGTACCACCAAGAGCATATATTTTATCTTTTTCACTATAATCTACAACACAAATATCATTAGAAATAAGTGAATATCCATTAGAAAGTAACTGTAACGCCATAGATGTTTTACCACTTCCCTTTGGTCCCAATAACAGTACTGCTTCACCATCTTTAGAAAGACATGAAGCATGGCAAGTTAAATTATATTTTTCTTGTCTTTGCTTTTCAATTAATGGTCCTGAAATATATATAAGTGAATGACCGTTATTAATTTCATCAATAGGATACTCAACAGAAGCATTAAAACCATCATAACAAAACTTCCTTAAATTATTATCACAATAGTTAATATTATAACTATCATTAATAGTAGGTTCTTTTGATAATTTCATATCTGGTAAATGAGAAAAAATTTTCATATTTTGAAAAAGACAAAACAAATCAACTTCTGAATTAATATAAATTTTTGTTCCTAACGATTCGACGGTAAAATTATTCATACTAAGTCCTCCCTTTATTTCAATATTTCACTTAAATAATCACAATCAATCATTTCTTTTTTTATTATTTCCTTAATTTTATCTTCAGAAACATAATTACTTGTTTGTATATACATTAAATATGGAGGCAATAGTTCATCTTTATTCTTTGTAACAACATATATAGTATTTTTAACCTTTAATTGCTCATATATTTTTTTTGATAGTTTATTGCATAAATAACTCAATACCCTGCCAGAATGATATCTAGGATTTTTCCCAAATGGTGCTTCCATAGAATAAGGTCTGCCTACAGAAATAATACCACTAAAATTATTACCTCTACCAACAATTCCTTCTTCTCCACATTCGGCACATGTGCCAATTCCTAGCATATATTTTCTATAGTGTGGTCCTTCTAATTCGTTTATTTTTACATTAACATCATAGTCTGTATCCTCACATATTTTGTTACCAAGTACTTGAAGTTTAGTTTCATAGCTTTTTATTATTTCATCATACTCATCTTGATTCTTAATATAACTTGCTATAACAGGAACGCATAAGTTAGCAGTAATTTTATTATCAATTCGTGTAACCATCACCTTAATATCCTGTCCTATATTTTCAAATTTAGGACTAGGATATCCAAATTCATTATAATCCCAAAAGAAATGTTCTAATTCATATGCAAGTAATTCACAAGTTGTCATTGGATAATGACACACATAAGCAGAAGTATCATTAGCTGATGGTTTTTTTGCATCAGGAACATCGTCTATACTATTAGGAGAAAACCAATTTTTAAATTTAGTGTGCTGAGTATAATTTAAATCTATTAATAAATCTTTTTCGATATCTATGTGTGGAAGTACTGATTTAACATATCTTTTTATTGTCTTAATCATAATACCATCTACATCAATAATTTTATCACCAACATTTTTAGAAATTCTTCCATTTATTCTAGCTATTATTGGTTTCTTTTTATCAATTAATCCAAAATCATTAAAAACCCAACCACCACCAAAATAAAATTTATCTAAATTATGATGAAGAACGGCGCCAAACTCTTTTAAGCAAGCTTTTGAATACTCTTTTGAACATTCATTTGCTAAAGCATCAGCTATAGTATCAGGATGTCCTATTCCCTTCCTTTCAACAACTTCAAAATCTTTTTTCTCAGGATCATCATAATTATTATTAATCTTAAGTATATTTTCCATCTATTTATCCTCCATTTTATCATTTAACATTTTTATATATTGATACAATATATTTTCACCATCTAATAAAGATAAATTGGCAATTTCATTCCAATATGTTACAGTACGAATAACAAATACATTGGTCAAAAACTCAAATTCAACATTATTAATAGCACCTTTTTTATTAATAAAATAATATAATATATTTACCCAAGTTTCAGAACTAACATCATTTAATATAATAAAATTCGTTTCGCGTATTATACTATCAAACTTAGGTTTTTGCAAATTAGATATTGCTTCTTCTCTTAATATATTACCTTTTTTTCTTTTCGTAAAATCATCTTCAAAAAAAGAGTAAATTTTTTTACATTCATTAAATTCATTTTTAGCTTTGCCTATCATACAATAGTCCAAATTAACAAATAATGCTGGTGCAACTTCTTCAAACATTTTTTTCATATTATTTATACCAGGTTTATGAATTTTCATACCAAGATTAACACTAGATATATTTAAATCATTATTAATTGCACACAAAGTCATACAAATATCTATTCCATAACTAAAAGAAAGACTATTATATTCTTTTAAAAACAATTCCATAAATTTTTTGTCAAAAGCAAATTCCCCACCTATTGGCTGTCTTATAATAGTTTTTGAATATAGACTAATGATGGGAAATATTAATTGGTTTGTTAAATTTCCATCATATTTACTTCTTTCATATAAAGGTGTTACATAATTAAACCCTTTATTTAATTCCTTAACAAACTTATATATCCAATCCTGCCGCATGGATTTAATATCAGCATCTATTGTGATGCCAAAATCAATGGAATTTTTAATACAAAAATTCATAAATTTTATTAAATTATATCCCTTGCCACGTTTCTTTGTGTTAAAAGGAATTTTTTTTGTTTTAGTAATACATTTTTTAAAAAGTTCTCTAGTTCGATCATCACTATTACTGTCACAATTTACAATATATACTGTATCATTTGAATAATATTTAACAATAGATTCATCAATCTGCTTTGTTATGTTTTCTATATTCTCTTCCTCATTTAATGTCGGTATCAAAACAGCTAATTTCATTAATTGTCACCCCATATCTATCATAAATTAAACTATTTAAATCATCTTTTGTTAAGTCACAATTACTATTAATATATTTTTTCGCTTCTAAAATAGATTTTTTTATAAAGTTATATTCCTTCTCTAAAAAATCAATATTATCCATACAATTATTCAAATATTGTTTTTTTAAATGATAAAAATTTCTTTTAAAAGTATCAAAATTCATTTTATATTTTAAAATTGTATACTTAAATAATTGCTTATATTCTGAAATTTGATCTACCGAAAGATTTTTAAATCTAAAATTGCAATTAATAAATACTATATTTAATAACAAAAAATTTAATTCGCTATTTTCTATATGTATTTTTTCAACATCAAAATCAAGTGATTGATACTCACCATACACCTTATACTGATTATTTTTAAAAACAACAAAAGACTCATCTGGTAATATAACATATTTATTATCTGTAAGCGTTATTTGTGAGTGTTTTTCTATGTGAGGCAAAATATTAAAATCTAAAAAAGAAAAACCCTTGTAAAAAGTTTGTATTGGATTATGCATATTAGACAAATATAGAGAAGATACTTTATCTGCCATATTAATAGCACCAGCACAAATACCAATTATAAGTCCATCAAAATTCATTATATCTTCGAAGATATCTTTAATATAACAAAATTTAATTTGCTCAAGTTGTTGGCCACCCATTATAAATAATATATCAGCAGATTTAATATATTCTTTTATTTCATTTTTACTCATATCATTAGTTAATAATATATTATTTTTAAAGTAAACACCACATTCTGTAAACCATTCCGTATTAATTTTATGATACTTTGTATTTCCTTTAGTTTGCCTATAGTTGCATGGAAGAAAAACAATATTTTTATCATTTGTGTTTATATCTTCTTTTAAAAATTCTCTAAGCTTAGTTGGAAATCCACTTTGAGGATTACTAAGTAAGTAGCATTTTCTCATTTTAAGACCTCATCATTAATGATAACTTCAGAAGAAAAGCCACAAATAGTCGTCATTGCACCAATTGGAAGAACACAATTGTTGCCACCATGACCAAAATCATGACATTTAATAATAGGAAAATCATATTCTTTTAAAAGTAGAAGTAATAAATCTTCGAATGCTATATTTTTTTCATTAATGTAATCAGCAATTAATAATCCTTTAGTTCTTTCTATTATACCTTTATCTTTTAATTTTTTAATATTATTTTTTATTTGTTCTTCAGTTGAAGCTCCCTCTAAGTCTTCCAAAAATAATATTAGATTTTTATCACTTGGAAAATACTTGGTATCTGAAAGGAGAGTAAAACAAGTTAAGTTTCCACCTACTAAAGTTCCAGTTCCTACCCCATCTTTTAATGTTTTCCATTTTTCTCTTTGCGGAATAATTCCTTTACCCGTACCAAAAAACATTTGCTTAAATGCAAGCTCATTATATTCATTATTTTTTACAAACCTTTTAAAGTCAGACATATGAAAAGTTATAAGTCCAGTCTTTTCATAAATAGCATTTAAAAGAAATGTTCCGTCACTTATACCACCAATTATTTTATAATTATTTTTTATTTCTTCATAATTAATTTTATCAATTAAATTTTGACAAAATTTACCACCTTTAGCAAAGAAAATTGCCTTAACTTCTTTATCAATAATCATATCATGTAAATCAGATATTTTCTCTTTTATTTTTTCTTCTTTTTCAGACGTAGTAGAATAAGCGTTCTTACTAATTTTTACCTTTAAACCAAACCTTTCACACATTTTAATTGAATCATTTATATCGTTTATATTTTTTTCTTTTAAATTAGTAGATGGAGAAATAACGCTTATAAAACATTTTTTTAACTTTTCCGGCTTAATTTTTGGTTTTCCTAAATTAAACCAATATCTTTCTATCTCTTCTCCATCTTCCGAAATAACTATATTTTCGAGTTTACCACCACAACTTTTTATAGTTTTTGATGAAGGAATATTTTTTTTATCACACGTTAATAAGACATACTCAATCCCCATTTTTTTTGATTCATCTAATGCAAGATTTAATAATAATTTAGCATAACCTTTTTCACGTTCGCTTGGTCTAATACTTCCTGCAATATGACCACCATATAAATAAAGCCCCTTATCAAGTTTATGACAAATAGTAAATGTTCCAAGTACTTTATTATCACTTTTTCTCAGCAAAGCAAACAATGTCTTTTTGATTCCACGTTTTCCATTTTCAAACTCATTAATTCTATCTAACCATTTTTCATAAGTTATATTAGTATCTAACCCTAAATCACCATAAATTTCATATTCATTATTTTCAAAAAAATCATTCTTATATTCTTCAAAAAGCTCTTTATCTTTCATTTTTGGTTTTATTATATTAATTTC
>ONJI01000015.1 GCA_900318075.1 uncultured Bacillota bacterium
CATTATACAAATTTATTTTATCTTCATAAGTTAATTTGCTCATATAAAAACCTCGTTTCTATGTCCAAGAAACGGGGTTCATATCATAATATCTAATTTTTATTATAGTTTAACTTTTTTCATTACAAAGTTAATCTCTTGATATATTTTTTTTCGAATATTTCTTTGTCGCCTTCTTGATAATAAGCAATGTATTCTAAAATGTTTGGATTACATTGATATTTTTCTTTAAATATTTCTATTTCTTCTTCTGTAAGTTTAAACAGAGAAATAAAACGTTCAGCGCGATAACCATATAGTTTAAGTGCATAGTCAATTATTTCTTCTCGCGTTAATAATTTAATAATGTACATGTTTTCAAATGAATACATATCGTAGTAATCGTAATAGTCATCTTCACCTTTGGCATATTTGCCATAGCATTTGACTAAACATATATCGACATCATCATTTATAGCATCAAAGTATCTCAATGTATCTTCAAGCCTTAAGCACATATGAAATCCGTTGCCATTATTACCAAATTTTATGTTTCCATCGGTGTGGTATGTCTTACCAATTTCAAACTTTTGACCGTATCTGTTTATTAAGTTTTTATTAAAGCATTTATAACCTATAAGTGAAATTTCGTCATTTGTTTTTTTATCATTTGATATTTGTTGCATCTTCTCTCACCAATAGTTATTATACCATGTATAATGGATTTAGTGAATTTATTGAATTACCGATTTTATATTTTATAGTTTTTAAAAAAATTAGACGCACGTATATCCTCCATCAATTGGAAGTATAATGCCGGTAACATATGATGCTTCGTCTGAAGCTAAGAAAATGGCTCCAGCATTTAATTCGCCAGCATGTCCATATCTTCCTATTGGAACTGTTCTTTTCATATACTCTTTAAAATCATCTGTATTTAAGACTGCGCTTGTGAGTTCTGTTTCAAAATAACCTGGACATATGGCATTACAAGTAATATTATATTTAGCTAGTTCGGCAGCGACGGCTCTTGTTAAGTTTACTACACCGCCTTTTGAAGAATGGTAGGCAACTGTTCCCATTGCAGTATTTCCAACTAGTCCATACATTGAGGCAATGTTTATAATTCTTCCATAGTTATTTTTTTTCATAATATTAGCAAAAGCTCTAGTCATTTTGAATACTGATGTTTGATCGGTAGCAATTGTAAAATCCCACTGTTCGTCTGTCATTTCCAAGATACCTGCATCTTTAGATGAGCCAGCACAGTTTACGAGTATATCTACTTTGCCAAATTCTCTTTCAGCGGCTTTAGCTGCTTCATTTATATCTTCGGTTTTTGTAACATCGCATTTTATAGGTAATACTTTTACCCCTTCTTTTTCTAATTCTTTTTTATATTCTTCTAATCTTTCGATTCTTCTAGCAAGTATTACTAAGTCGGCTCCTTGTTTAGCAAAGGCCATCGACATTTGTTTACCTAATCCAGAACTTGCTCCGGTAATTACTGCTACTTTTCCTTTTAAATTAAACATATTATTCCTTCTTTCTATTTATTTAAATATTCTATTATTGAATATGCTGCATTTCTGCCGGCGCGAGCAGCCCATGCAACTGTTGAAATATTACCTGCAGCATCTCCTCCAGCAAAAATTTTTTTATTTGAGGTATTTCCTTTTTTGCCTATCTTTATTTTCCCGTTATTGTTTAGTTTTAGTTTTAAACTGTTCATTGTTCTTCTATTAGCATGTGAGCCTATAGCTCTTATAATGTAGTCGCATTCTAACTTATATTTGCTACCTTTGATATTTTCTAATAATGATGTTTTACTATTATAGTGTGTTTTAATAAGTTCGACTCCTTTTACTTCTTTTTTTCCTATAATTTTTGTAATGTTACTATTAAATATAAAATTAATTTTTTCTTCTTTGGCTGCTTTTATTTCTTTTATCTCGGCTGGCATTTCTGCTTCGCTTTTTCTATATATAATGGTAACATTAGCTCCTAATTTATTTATAGTTCTGGCAACATCCATGGCTACATTTCCACCGCCATAGACGACTATTTTTTTATTTTCAAAGTCTATTTTTAAATGGTTTTCTAAGATTTCATTGCCACCATATACGCCTTTCAGTTTTTCACCAGGAACTTTTAGTCTATTTGATATATTTGCGCCTATTGCAATAAAGATGGCATCATATTTTTTTTCTAACTTTTCAATGGTTATAGTTTTACCTAAGATTTCACTATATTTAACTTCAACGCCTAAATCTATTATTCTCTCTATTGTCTTTTCGGTAATTTCTCTAGGTAGTCTAAACTCTGGTATGCCATGGGAAAGTAAGCCTCCTAAATAGTCATGTTTTTCATATAACGTAACTTTTATACCGTTTTTTCTTAAGAAGGCTGCACATGTAAGCCCAGCAGGACCACCACCAATTACAGCGACATTATATGAAATATTAGTTTTGCTTCTAATCTTCCAGTTGTTTTTTATAGCGAGATCTCCGATAAACTTTTCTAAGTCTCCTATTTTAACTGGCGATTTTTTTATTCCTTTTGAACATGCTCCTTGACATTGTTTTTCGTGGGGACATATTCGGCCGCACGCGCTTTCTAGTACGGTAGTTTTGGATAATATATTATAAGCGGATTTATAATCTTCTTCTTTTATACTTTTAATAAACCCTTTAATATCATTGTCTAATGGACATCCAATGATGCATGTTGGTTTACTACATTCTAGGCATTTATCAGCTTTTTTCATAATGTTTTTTATATTTTCCATACGCCCCTCCATTATTTATATATTTATTATACTATAAAACTAATTTTTTTTAAATATATTAAAAAACCGAGTTTTGACACTCTTTTTTTCTTACAATTTGATAGCCTGTACGAGATTTGGAATCATACTATTTTCCCTTTATTTTAAAACAATTTATTAAATTCATAAATTTATTTGATCTTGTTTTAGTCAAAAATAACTTTTTTATGAAAAATAACGCTTGACAAAGCTCTTATAAAAAAAGAAAAAGTCTTGTTATTCAAGACTATTGATTTTATATGGTAGCCTGTACGGGATTTGAACCCGTGAGTGCCGCCTTGAGAGGGCGGTGTGTTGAACCCCTTCACCAACAGGCCATAAAAACTTGTTGCACTAATATTTTAACATATTTAGAATATTAATACAACAAATTTTATTAGTTCCACAAGTGATTTGGATATATTCCTTCTGGATTTTCTTCTGTTTTTATTAGATTTTTGATAGATTTTTTTACTTCGGGAGCATCTTCTTTATATGTTACTCCATACCAAGTTGCTGACGTTGGAATTACTTCACAGGTCGCATATTTTTCATTTATTGCTTCAAATAATACATCTGGTATTAAAAATTCACATTTATCTAAGCTATTTTCTCTTATGCTTTTTTCAATAAATATTGGGAATTTTTCTTCTAAACATTTATAGATACTTGGATCAAATAGTAGCATGTTCATAGATACGATAGTGTCTTCTGATACTTCATATGGTTTTTTATTTTCATCTAATGGAGTTGCTATAATGGTATTATCTTTTATTCTTTCAACTGAGCTTTCAGTAAGATTAGTTAAGTACCCGTCTTCAACATTACATATTCCTCTTTTAACAGCTCCATTTTCAGTGATGGTATTCTTAACTTTATATCCTACCATTCCATAACGATGTATTTCACTATTTAAATTAATGTTTTTTAGGAATTGTGCTCCTTTTTCAAAGGCGTCTTTTCCGTAAAAGTCATCAGCGTTTATTATCATGAATGGTTCTTTAGTGACATTTTTGCAGCAAAGTATAGCGTGGGCTGTTCCAAGAGGTTTTTCTCTTTTTTCTAGTTGTTCGCATTTTATCGGCAAATCAATATTTTTTTGAAAAACATATTCTACTTTTACATGTGGTTCAACTCTAGCTCCTATGGTTTCTTTAAATATTTGGTAGTTTTCTTCCTTTATCAAGAATACGACTTTATTAAAGCCTGCTTTAACAGCATCATAAATTGAATAATCAATTATAAATTCACCATTGGGGCCCATTGGTTCTATTTGTTTTAATCCTCCAAATCTGCTTCCCATACCAGCGGCTAATATTACTAATGTTATATCTTTATTCATATTTTTCTCCTTTTATTATCAAAAAGTGTAAATTAATACACTTTTATTTTATTAAATTATATGTATCTCTTGCGATCATTAGCTCTTCGTCCGTAGCAATTACATATACATCAATTTTAGATTTTTCA
The DNA here is from genome assembly GCA_900318075.1 of uncultured Bacillota bacterium. Lineage (GTDB taxonomy): Bacteria > Bacillota_I > Bacilli_A > RF39 > UBA660 > Coprosoma. The sequence continues at coordinate 4,256 of ONJI01000015.1, forward strand.
GTACTGATTTTAAATAAATTTCCTCTTTTATTATTTGCTTCTGGATCTATTTTGACTCCTAAACATTCTAGTCTATTACATACATCTTCCCTAGTAAGTGGTCCATTTTCACCAATGCCGGCTGTAAATACTATTACATCAGCGCCGCCTAATAATACATAATACTGAGCAATGTAATCAACAATTCTTCTTGAAAATTTTCCAAAAGCAAGTTTTGCTTTTTCATTTCCTTTTTCTAGCTCTGATTCAATATCACGCATATCACTGCTTATTTCACTTAAACCAATTAGACCGCTTTTCTTATTTAGAGCATTAAGCATTTCATTAACATCAATGTTTTCTTTTTGCATTACAAATGGGATGATTGATGGATCAACATCACCTGATCTTGTTCCCATCATAATTCCAGCAAGTGGAGTAAATCCCATAGAGGTATCTACACATTTACCATCTTTAATGGCGCATATTGAAGCGCCACTACCGATATGACAACTTATAATTCTTAAATCTTTTCTATTATAGATGTTTTCAACTGTTTCAGTGATAAATCTATGACTGGTTCCGTGAGCACCATATTTTCTAACGCCATACTTTGTATACCATTCATAAGGAACAGCATACATGTATGATTCTTTATCCATAGTCTGATGGAATGCAGTATCAAATACAGTAACCATAGGTACGTTAGGAAGTACCTTTTGGAATGCTTTTATACCTGCTACATTTGCGCCATTGTGAAGTGGTGCAAGTTCGATGATAGATTCTAATTTTTTCATTACTTCATCATCAACAATTACTGATCTATCAAATAAATCTTTACCATTTACTATTCTATGTCCTACTCCGCCGATTTCATCTAGAGATTCTACAATATGCAATTCATGTAATTTATCTAGTAGTAAATCAACAGCCATTGTGTGATCTTTCATTTCGGCTTCACCTTTGTGTTTTTCACCATTATATTTAATTGTATAACAGCTTCCTTCAATTCCTATTCTCTCAAATACGCCTGAAGCAATTGAATCTTCAGTTTCCATATCAAATAAGCTGAATTTTAGTGAACTACTTCCAGCATTAACTGATAATATTTTCATAATTATTCCTTCTTTCCTAATTTTTGTCTCTAATTAATTTTACCATATTTTATCTAAATATCATAGATAAATAGATTTTTTATCTGAGTTTATTATAAAAACATTCAAAAAAATCCGCAAAGAAATATCTAGCTACGGATTTTTTATATATAAATTACTATTTTCTTTTTCAAAAAATTATTATGGCTGATCATTTTATATAGCTATAGTACCTATCATCTAAAGAAAGCAGACTTTTATTTTTACAAACTTGGTCCATAAGCGCCATCTGCTATTTTAGATTATTTACTTTTTCATTTCAAACCTTATATTTTTAATTTGACTCAAATCCTCTTTTGTCTGCATTGTAAGCATTTTATATTCATTTGATTTAATAGTATCACCAATATACCCTGTAAAAGTTATGTTTTCATCTAGTGTTACTGTTACCGGTGATAAGTTTATATCATAATCATTTTTGTTAATCACTTTAGCTGTAAAATAATAATTACCATTTTTGGAGTATATTTTTATTTTTTCAAATGATAATTCATTAACTATTTGATTATTGAAGTTCAAATTTAAATCTTTTTTTATTTCTTTTTTAGGCCTATTTATAAATAATAAAGTTAAAACTATTAAAAATATAATTATTATAATTAAAATAATTTTCCAAAGTTTTATTCCTTTTATTTCTTTTTCATCCATATATTATCCTTGACTTGCAGGCCAAGTTTTAACAATGTCACAACTACTACTAGATGGTGCAGGATTTGGCATCTGCATCTTGACAATAGTTGGAACTTTAAATGCTTTACCAAAGGCCATGCATGTTCCTGGCTGTAAAGTCTTTTGCTTTTCAACTATTTCAGCACTGATATTTGGTAGCATTTTTTTAATATAATCGACATCTCTTGGATGGTTTAGCTTAAATATAAGAAAATTCGCACACTGAGAAATAACGGTTTCTGATATTTCAACAGGTCTTTGAGAAATCAAATTAAAGATAAGGCCATATTTTCTTCCTTCTTTAGCTGCTCTTTCAAATATGTTATATCCAATTAATGAAACATCGGTATCATTTTGGACATATCTATGAGCTTCTTCAACAAATATATGAAATGGTATTGAAGCTCTATCTTTTAATCTCTTACTAAAATTGAATAACATTTTTGTATATATTTTAGTAACTACTTTAGCAAACCAATCTTCAACATCTTCCAAGTTAAAATTGATAACTTGGGCTTTTTTACCTTGAGCAGATACTAGTGAAGCAATATAATTTTCGATTGTGATAAAGTTTGGATATCTAAGGTATCTAGAGCTTTCAGATATGGTAAGTGAATGAAGTCTTACTTTTAGGGTAATCGCATCTGAATAAGTTTCTTCATTATTTAAAAGTCCTTCACTAATTAGGGTAAATTCTAAGGCTTTTTCTAGATCTTCTAGCGTATAGTATTTTATTTCAGTAGGCTCATATGTATCTAATGATTCATCGATAAAACCAGTGATGTATTCAGTCATTAAATTACTTTCTGGGAAGTTTCCCTGTGTATCAATTATAAAACAATCTCTAAATTTACGAACATATCCAATTCCTTGAACTGGAGCTTCTAGATTAAACTCTTTAGTGGAACATGTGGCTAAGATTTTAAACACATCATTTCGCTTACTACTAGCTGTCTGGTTGGTATATAAAATTGTCATTATAGCTTTGGCAATCAAATGGTTTTTATATCTTATTGAAATGTCATCCTCAGAGGCAAATATAGTTACCAGTTTAAGCATTCTTTCGATAATAGTGAGCTGTGAATGTTTATCGGCTCTCAAAAGTAAAGCGTAATCATCGATATCTAAAAGCCAAAGCGGAATACTTAAAAGTTCACCATCTTTTTGAAAAACGTTAGTTGTATAAAATTTAAAATGTAAATTTGGATTAATTTCGCTTATATTTTGAAGGGCGTTATGGTATTCACCGTAAGCATCAAATATAAAGAAATTTGATCTAAATGGTAATAGTTTAGGGTTAGAAAAAACATTTTGAAGTAGTCTTGCAACACCACAAGATTTACCTGAACCACTATTACCAAATATGGCCATATGACTGCTAAATAGGTCGTTAATGTCAACTCTAATTGGCCTATTATCATAAAGTGGACTTTCACCTATGATAAATGTCGAGTTAGTATCATCTCCTAGTAATAATCCGACTTCATCCGGACTTATAAGTCTTAGCACCGAATTAAAGGTTGGTTTTCTAATAACGCCACCGATAAATCTGCCGTTTTCTATTTCTCCTAAAAATCTTATTTTAATTATTTCTGCTCCTAAGTCTTCAACTTCTCCAACTACTCTTTTATCGCCATCTTCAAAAATGACGTGCATATTCATAATATTAGTAGATAGTGATCCGTCTTTAGGTGTTTCAACATGAGCTTCAGTATCGCTTATATAAATAATTTTTCCAAACATAAAATGCCTCCTATAGTAATTCTTCTATTTTATTTTTTATATCTTCATCAATATTTTCAATTAATCTTTTAATTTTGTTTGATCTTTCATAATTTTTTAGTACTTTTTCAAAATCTATTAATTTTTTTTCAGCTTCTTTTATTACTTTGTGAATAGCATTTCTACTCACATCTTTATTTTCACTAATTTCCGATAAACTAAGATTATTAAAATAATAATCTTCAAAATATTCTTTTTGTTTTTTTGTTAATAGTTCACCATAATGGTCATATAAACTAACCATGTAAAAAGTCTTAATGTCCGATGGCATTTAATACCCCCATTCCAATCACACATATACCAGCAATCAAATATATTATGGTCATATATTTTCGCTTATAAAAGGTTTTGTTATTATAACTTGTAATTAGTAAAAGTAGTCCCATAATTATATATGTATATGAATAATTATCGGTTATGAGTGATGAAATAAGGGAAGCTATTAAAACCAACAAACCTATAAACTGCATTATTAAACTATATTTTTTCATTCTTCTATCCCCTTAAATAGACCGTATATGTATTTTTCAATATCAAATACTCTCAAGTCCTCTTTCTTTTCACCAAGACCGACAAATTTTACAGGAAGTCCGGTTTCTTCTTTGATTGCAAGAACTATACCACCTTTGGCTGTACCATCTAGTTTTGTTAAAACAATTCCCGTAATGTTGGTTATCTCTTTGAAATTTTTTGCTTGACTAATTCCGTTTTGACCTGTTGTAGCGTCAATTACAAGTAAAGTTTCGTGGGGAGAACCTGGAACTAATTTAGCTATGACTTTATTTATCTTTTCAAGTTCTTTCATCAGATTCACTTTATTTTGAAGCCTGCCGGCAGTATCGATTAAAACAACATCATAATTTTCATTTTTTGCTTTAGCTACTCCATCGTACATAACACTTACTGGATCAGCATCTTCTTTATAGACAATCTCACAGTCTATTTTATCTGCCCAATGTTTTAATTGTTCGGTAGCTCCAGCTCTAAATGTGTCACCAGCTACCATTAAAACTTTTTTGCCTTCTTCTTTTAATTTATGAGCTATTTTACCGATAGTTGTAGTTTTACCAGCACCGTTTACTCCGACGAATAGTATGATAGTCGGTCCACTTTCGGCGTAATTTATTTTGTTAACTATAATATCATTATTAACATATATGATAAACATTTCATCGACAATTATATCTTTGAGTTCTTCTGGAGTATTTATATTTTCTTTTTTTACTCTTTTTTTTAATCTATCTATAATTTCCATAACGGTATTTACACCAATATCTGACATTATGAGTATTTCTTCCAAATTTTCAAAATAATCATCATCAATTACGTTATGATTTTTATTTAATTTTAATAGAGCGTTAAGAAAGTTATTACGCGTTTTTGCAAGTCCTTTATCATATAATTCTACTTCTTTTTTTTCTTCTTTTTTAAATACGTTTTTAAACTTATCAAATATTCCCATATATATCATCCTTAACTATTTCCATTTTACACTAATTCTATTTAAAGTTCAATAAAGGTATGTAAATCTTTGTTATTTATCTTTTTATTTTTTATAATTTCTAACAAATAGTACAATTATATAATTGATTATTTACTATTTTTTTAAATAAGGTGTTTTAGTAATTTTATCTCTTTATTATTTATAGATATAATCAACTTGCCAAACTCTTTAAAAAAAGATATAATGTTATAGTCAGTTTTAACTTTTAAGAAAGGAGATTTTATGAAATTTGAAAAAGGCGAAACTTATATATTCGCTTTAGGTGGACTTGGAGAAGTCGGTAAAAATATGTATTGTGTGATGCATAACGATGAACTTATTATTACTGATGCGGGTGTCATATTCCCTGGTGGAGAACTTATGGGAATTGATTATGTTATTCCAGATTTTAGTTTTTTAAAACAAAACGAATCTAAAATTAAGGGGCTTTTTATTACTCACGGTCATGAGGATCATATCGGGGCTATTCCATTTTTGCTTTCGGAGGTTAATATTCCTGCAATTTATGCGCCTAATCAGGCAGCTGCTTTAATTAGAAAAAAGCTTGAAGATAGGGGTATTAAGTACAACAATTTATATGTTTATAATGATAAAAATGTATATAAGTTTAAAGAAGTAAGTGTAGAATTTTATCGTACAACTCACTCTATTCCTGATTCTCATGGGATTGTTATTCATACACCTAATGGTACGGTTGTCACTACTGGAGACTTTAAATTTGATTTGACTCCAATTGGACCTATTGCGGATTTACATAAGATTGCTAAACTTGGAAGTGAAGGCGTTACTCTTCTTTTAAGCGATAGTACGAATGCGATGAATGAAGGAATAAGCAATAGTGAGTCTAAAGTTGATAGTGCACTTGATGATCTATTCACAAAGCACAATAGTAGAATTATAATTGCGACTTTTGCTTCAAACATATATCGTTTAAAACATATCGTTGATACTTGTAAAAGGCATGGAAGAAAAATTGTCGTTTTTGGTAGAAGTATGGAAAACAATATCGAGATTTCTATCGAAGGTGGCTATATAAAACATAAAAATTTATTTATTACTCCAGAAGAAGCTAATAGTTTGCCTGGCGAGAAGGTTTGTGTTTTATGCACTGGGACTCAGGGTGAACCACTTGCCGCTTTAAGTAGACTAGCGGATGGTACTCACAAACATATAAAACTTAGAAGTGATGATATTGTTGTATTTTCATCATCAGCTATACCTGGAAATGCGCTTAGTATTTCTAGGACAATAAATAAATTATATTTAAAAGGTATTACTGTTTATACTAACACTTCTCTTAGTGATATTCATGCATCTGGACATGGTAATGAAGAGGAACTAAAATGGATGATTAGACTTATCAAGCCTAAATACTTTATGCCTTTCCATGGTGAATATAGAATGCTTAAAAAACATGCGGATATTGCGGTAAGTTGTGATATTCCACGAGAAAACACTTTTGTCTTAAGTAATGGTGATGTTCTTTCGATGAAAAATGGTGTAATTAAGAAAGCTGGATTTATTCAGGCTGGTGATAGTTATGTCGACGGTAATCGTGTTGGTGAAGTCAGTAATGCTGTTATGAAAGATAGAAAGGTCATGGCTAATGACGGAATTGTCATTGTCATAGCTAATATGGATATGAATGGTGGGAAGCTTTTATCTTCTCCTAGTATTATAACTAGAGGCTTTGTTTTAGTAAATGAAAATTTGGAGCTATTAAAAAAACTTGAACATCTAGCTAAAGATGCAATAAATAATAAAATTAAAACTGGCATTAATTATTCAGATATTAAGTTAGAGATTTCAAATGTTTTATCTAGTTATATAAGTTTACATACTGGCAGAAAGCCAATAATACTTCCAGTCATTATGGACATCAAAAAAGGCGTTAAAAATTAACGCTTTTTTAGCAGCTTCCATCTTCATAGGAATATGTATATTTAGTTTTCCCTGATGTATTATATTTAGTGACAACGATTTTTTTATTTACAATTGGCGTCTCATCTTTTGGTGATTTTATATTTTCATCTAAATAACCATCATTTTGAAGAGTGCTTAAATTTACACATGTAGTGTTTTTGTGGTCAGAGACATAGTTCCTGGCAGCGGCAATAATGCTTTCTTTAACTTGATCATCAGCGTTATTTATTCCCTTTTTTAAACTATTTGTAATTGCTGGAGTAATTATAAGCAAGATAAGTGAAAGTATTACCATGGTACCAATTAGTTCAATCAGTGTAAATCCATTTTTTTTCATAGCTCTTCCTCTATTCTAAGCAGTTCATTATATTTACAGGTTCTATCGGTTCTTGAAAGTGAGCCTGTTTTTATTTGGCCTAAATTAAGACCAGCTGCTAGGTCGGCAATTGTTGTATCTTCAGTTTCACCGCTTCTATGTGAGATGATTGTATTATATCCATTTTCTTTAGCCATTTTTATAGTTTCTAATGTCTCGGTGATAGTTCCAATTTGATTTACTTTTAATAGTATAGCGTTTCCGGCTTTCATATCGATGCCTTTTTTTAGATAATCTTTATTTGTTACAAATAAATCATCGCCTACTAGCTGAATTCTATCCCCTAGTTTCTCAGTAATTTCTTTAAAGCCTTCCCAATCATTTTCATCTACCGGATCTTCAATTGATATGATAGGATATTCATTTATTAAATTTTCATAGTAATTTATTAAACCACTTGTTGTTAATATTCTATTTTCTCCTTTTAAATAGTATTTTCCGTCTTTATAAAATTCACTAGCTGCAACATCTAAAGCAATTGCGACGTTTTCACCAGGAGTGTATCCAGCTGATGTTATGGCATTTATTATAGCATCTAAAGCTTCTTTGTTTGTACTTAAATCAGGGGCAAAGCCTCCTTCATCACCAACGTTTGTACTTAGTCCTTTTTCTTTTAAGACTTTTTTTAAGCTATGAAATACTTCACTACCAATTCTGAGTCTTTCTGAAAAAGTTTCGGCTTTAGGAATTATCATAAATTCTTGAAAATCTAATCCATTATCAGCATGTATTCCACCATTTAAAATGTTCATCATGGCTCTAGGCATAGTAATTTTTTTATCAAAATATTTATATAGGGGCACTTTATAGTAGTTTGCGGCAGCTTTTAAATTAGCCATTGAAACTCCTAATATGGCATTAGCACCTAATTTAGATTTATTTTTGGTACCATCTAATTCTATCATTATGTTGTCAATTCTTTTTTGATTTATAGAGTCTTCTCCTATTAAATGTGGCCTAATAATATTAACTATGTTACTAATGGCTGTAAGCACACCTTTACCATCGTATCTTTTAGGATCATTATCTCGTAGTTCGATGGCTTCCCTTTCGCCTGTAGATGCACCAGATGGTACAGAAGCTCTACCGATGACTCCGCTTTCGAGTATCACATCAACTTCAACTGTAGGATTTCCTCTAGAGTCTAAAATTTCTCTAGCTTTTATATTTTTTATTTTTGACATTTGCTATTCTCCTCTTTTATGATTATAACATATTTTCTATATTTTTTTAAAATTTACTTGAAGTTTTAGAAAAAATATAGTATACTTGTTATGTTCACTTGAGTTGTCTCCGTAGCTCAGCTGGATAGAGCAACGCCCTTCTAAGGCGTGGGTCGCGAGTTCGAATCTCTCCGGGGACGCCATTTTAGATATTTAATCCTTTTAAGGATTTTTTTTATTATATATTTTTCATCATTCAAAATTATTTTTTCGACTGTAATATCTTTTTTCATATATATAACCCCATTTTCTATTAAAAAATATAATTAAAGTAAAAAGGAAAAACGCATATTAAAAAAGAATGTTATATATAGAGGGTAATAACCATCTTAGAAAGTATTGTCTTATGACCATTAGTGA
>ONJI01000035.1 GCA_900318075.1 uncultured Bacillota bacterium
TCACTAATGGTCATAAGACAATACTTTCTAAGATGGTTATTACCCTCTATATATAACATTCTTTTTTAATATGCGTTTTTCCTTTTTGTTTTGTAAAAAAATGTGAATAAACTATATTTATACAGGTGGATATGAGATTGATGATTGATTCGGTGATGAAATATATGTTGGAGAATATTCTAGCGAAGAGGAATGCCATAATGATGGATATGAAACTTGCGGAGAACATGAGGTAGAAAAAGGTATAGAATCATATACAACAAACGCTAGTACACTAAATAAAAATTATTATATAAAACATGATGTAATAGAAGATATAGTAATCGCATCATATGTATGCTTTGTATACAATAATGGAGAACATTGTATGAAAGGTGGAGATGGTAGATTATCTTTTACCATCAATACAGAGACTATTCAAGATTACCAAGTGTTTTATAATTTATCTGATAATACAAATCCGGGCTGCAGTTTTCTAGCAACTCCATGTTTTAGCTGTAGTGGCTGCAGTTTCCAAACTGTTTATTCGGATTCCAATGGAACTGAATGGGTTTTGAGTTCTTCTTTTAGTGACTGTCGTGTGACCTCAGATGGTGTACTGAGTAGTCGCCCTGCACATATCTTAATATTTAAAATAAAATATTTTATGACATTGTTTTTACAATGTCTTTTTTATAATTAAATTGGTGATGTGATGACTATATATGTAGATGGACTTCTTTTTTTAAATTTTTTCTTTGATTTTTTACTTTTACTTACTACTAGTATTATTTTAAAAAGAAATGTTAGTATGTTTAGAGTAATACTAGGGGCTTTTATAGGTAGTTTATCAATATTAATTTTATTTTTTAAAGTAGGTAATTTTGAACTTTTTTTAATTAAAATTTATTTAGCTTTTTTAATGTGTATAGTGTGTTTTGGATATAAAAATATTAAATATTTTTTAGTTAATTTTTTTTCTTTTTATATGGTTAGTATTGTTTTAGGTGGTTTTTTATATTATTTAAATTTAGAGTTTAGTTATAAGCATTCTGGACTTATTTTTTATCATAAGGGTGTAAGTATAAATATAATTTTTTTAGTTATATTTACGCCAATAATACTATATATTTATATTAAACAAATGAAAATGTTTAAAAATAAAGTTACTAATTTATATAAAGTAAATATTTATATTGGAAGAAAAATACTTAATTTAAATGGTTATTTAGATACAGGAAATACTTTAATGTTTAAAAATAGGCCTGTAATAATTACAAATATAGGTAATAATTTTAAAAATAAAAAGTATTTAATTCCTTATACTACTGTTAGTGGGGTTAATTTGCTTTCATGTATTAAAGTGCGGAGAGTAGAAGTTATTGGACTAGGTAATTTTGAAAATATTTATTTGGGTTTTAGTAAGAGTATGAATTTATTTGGAGTAGATGTTTTACTTAATGGAATGATGGAGGGAAAAATGTGATTAAAAAAATAATAAAGTGGTTTAATAAATTATTTGGTAGTAATTTATATTTTATAGGTAGTGCGGATAAACTTCCCGCACCACTATCAAAAGAAGAAGAAGTTAAGTATGTAACAATGGCGATAGATGGAAGTGAAATGGCTAGAGCTAAATTAATTGAACATAATCTTAGATTAGTGGTATTTTTAGCTAAAAAGTATGAAAATACTGGGGTTGATTTAGAGGATTTAGTTAGTATTGGTAGTGTTGGTTTAATAAAAGGGGTTAATACTTATAAATTAGGTAAAAATATTAAACTTGCTACTTACGCTTCTAGATGTATTGATAATGAGATACTTATGTTCTTAAGAAAAAATAAAAGAAGAAGAGGGGAAATTAGTTTTGAAGATAGTTTAAGTTATGATTCTGAAGGAAATGAACTACATTTAGAAGATGTTTTAGGAACTGATGATGATATAGTTACTAAAGGTTTAGAAGAAGAAACTGAGAAAAAAATGCTTTATAGAGAGATAAATAATTTAAGTGAAAGGGATAAAAATATTATGATAATGAGGTATGGGCTTTTTAATCATGAGGAAATGACGCAAAAGGATGTTGCTAAACTTTTAGGTATTAGTCAGTCTTATATATCAAGAATTGAAAAAAAAGTTATTAGAAGATTAAAACAATTAGATAAGAGCTAGAAACTCTTTTTCTTTTTTTCATAAAATGTGTTAGGTGAGAATATGAAAATATGTGTTTATGCGATAAGTAAAAATGAAGAAAAGTTTGTAAAAAGGTGGTATAACTCAGTTAAAGAAGCTGATAAGGTATATGTTTTAGATACGGGCTCAACAGATAATACTGTTAATTTACTAAAAGAATGCGGAGTGATAGTCAAACAAGAGGTAATTAAACCTTGGAGGTTTGATGTTGCTCGTAATTTATCTTTAGATATGGTGCCTATAGATACAGATATATGTGTATGCACTGATTTAGATGAAGTTATGGAGAAAGGATGGCGAAAAAAATTAGAAGAAGTTTGGAAGGATGATGTGACTAGGGCAGCCTATACTTATAATTGGAAACTTATTAACGGAAAACCGGTAATTAGTTTTTATTTAGATAAAATTCACAAAAGAAAAGGTTATAGATGGACGCACCCAGTCCATGAAACTTTAACTTATGATGGTGATGAAGTTAAAATTCTAAATGAAGATATTGTCGTTGATCATTTTCCTGATGAAAGTAAATCCCGAAGTAGTTATTTACCACTTTTAGAACTTTCAGTAAAGGAAGACCCACTAGATGATAGAAATATGCATTATTTAGGTAGGGAATATATGTATTATGGAAAGTGGAATGAAGCAATAGATACATTAATAAAACATTTAAATTTAGAAAGAGCAATATGGAAGGACGAAAGATGTGCATCTATGAGATTTATAGGAAGATGTTATTTAAATTTAAATAGGCCTTTAGAAGCTGAAATGTGGTATAAAAAGGCAATAGATGAAGCTCCTCATTTAAAAGAACCTTATTCAGAGCTTGGACTTTTCTATTATAAAATGGGAAAATATGAAGAAGCAAAAGATCTATTTTTAAAAGCATTAAATATAAAGCAAGGTTATAAAAGTTATATTACAGAATATTTTTCTAAAGATTTTTATATTTATGATGTACTTTCAATTTGTGAATATTATTTAGGAAATTTTGAAAAATCTTTGGAATATATAGATAAGGCTTTACAAATAACAAAAGATCCGCGAATTATAGAAAATAGAAATTTAATTTCTAAAAAAATAGATATTTAATATTAATTTGATGAAAATATAGAAAGACTATATAATTTAATTTTTTTATATGGCCTAGAAATTAATAAACAATAGATTACCTTGTAGGTTTTTAATTAGTATTAAAAAGTTAATTCTTGCAAATAAGAATTAGCTTTTATTATTAATTAAAATAATATATAATGATAATAGGAGGGATATTATGGAAGAGAAACAATCGATATTCACTTATAGATTTTTACTTTCGCTTTTATTTATTACTGTAGGAGCAGTTATAGCAGCTGCTACTTTGGAACTAATACTCATTCCAAATTTAATGATTGATGGAGGAGTAAATGGGATATCTATTATTTTAAATAGGTTATTTGGCGGTTCTTTAGGCTTAACAGTATTATTATTAAATTTGCCATTTATAATTTTGGGCTATCATTTAATAGGAAAAAAATTTGTAATTAAAGCAGGCTATGGTATGCTTATTTTCAGTGTACTTCTTGAAGTGTTTGGAAAATTAGAACCTCTTATTGATGATACTTTACTAGCAACTGTTTATGGTGGTATTGCTTTGGGTATTGGTGTTGGAATTATTATCAAAGAAGGTGGCAGTTTGGATGGAACTGAGACGGTAGCTATACTTATCAGTAGAAAAGAAAGTCTATCTGTTGGACAAGTTGTATTTATTTTTAATATATTTATATATGGATCAGCTATATTTGTCTTTGGGCCTGAAAGAGCTTTATATTCTCTTTTAACTTATTTTGTCACTTACAAAGTAATAGATTTTGTGTCTGATGGACTTAATAGTGCGAAAGCTATTTTTATCATTACAGATGATGATAAAGAAATTTCTAATGAAATTCATAAGAGGCTTGGAAGAACAGTTACAGCTATATCAGGTGAGGGCTTTATATCTAAGGATGGTAAAAAAATTTTATATACGGTAATTACAAGATTTGAAGTTTCCATTTTAAAAGATATCTTAGATGAGTCTAATTCTTCATCTTTTGTAACGGTAATGGACGTTTCAGAAATAATTGGAACTCACATTAAGAAACTTCCTGATTAAATGTTGTTATATGAAAAAGAAAAATATAATATTTACTATTTTATTAATAATATTTTTAAGTTTATTTAATACTTTGTATAAATACATTATCGTTACGGAAAATATGTCTAATTATAATTCATCTTTTGGAAGTGCATTTATGAGTACATCTAAAATAAGCCCACCTTATATAAAAATATTTGTATTAAGTTTGATTTTTCTAATAATCATTAATGCTATTTTGTTATTTGTTTTATACTTTATAAATAAAAGAAAAATAAGTATTTCTTTGTTTAATGAAATATCTAATTATTTGCCACTTATAATATCTATAATAATTAGTAGCTTTTTACTTTTTATTAATAAGTCATTAAGCTTTATAGTTTTATCTATAGGTTTAATTATATATTTATATTTTATTTATAAAAAAAGTGATAAAAAATCATTTATAGTTGTTTTGATATTTGTAGTTATATCAATATATATTTTGCATATAATATCTTCTTAGAAAAATGTAAGCATATTTACATAAAGGCATAATATTATACATGATAAAAAACATTCATAATTATTGATTGATAAAATTTTTTTAAAATAGTATAATTAGTATACGTAACATATGTTACGTTTTTCAAAAGGAGATAACAAAAATGGATTCAAATAAAGAATATCAAGAAATAATAGATGAATTTTTAAATAATGAGATGGTTTTAGAAATGAAAAAATATCGTCAGCATTTTGATTTTGACTGTTATGATCATTGCCGTCACGTAGCAGAAACATGTTTTAAAGTGGCAAAAAAATTGAATTTAGATTATGTGTCAATTACAAGAGCAGCTATGCTTCATGACTTATTTTTATATGACTGGCATGTTAAAGATGGAAGAAAAAATTTGCATGCTTTTACTCATGGAAAGATTGCCTTAGAAAATGCTGGTAAGATATTTGAATTAAATAGTAAAGAAAAAGACATGATAAAAAAACACATGTGGCCTGTTACACCAATACCACCAAAATCATTAGAAGGATTTATTTTAACATTTGTTGATAAGCACTGTACAATAGTTGAAGCTTTTGATTACTATCATAGAATTTTGTCTAATAAAAAGGTAGCAAATTATATTAGTTTGATTATAGGAATAATTACTTTTAAAAAATAAATAAAAATTGTTAAAGCTTTAGAATTGTTTTCTAAAGTTTTTTTGTTTAAAAAATGTATTTAATAATCATTATAAAATAGAAAGGAGAATTTATGGCACGTCATAAAGTTGAAATTTGTGGCGTGAATACTGCGAATATTAAAGTATTAAGTTATGATGAACAGGTAGAACTTTTTAAAAGATATCATAATGGGGATGAGTCAGCTAAGGAAGAACTTATAAATGGTAATTTAAAATTAGTTTTATCTATTTTAAAATCTTTTGCTGGTAGATGTGATAATATGGATGATTTATTTCAAGTAGGATGCATTGGTTTAATAAAGGCAATTGATAATTTTGATTTATCTCATGAAGTAAAATTTAGTACTTATGCAGTTCCAATGATATTAGGAGAAGTAAAAAGATATTTAAGAGATAACAATAGTGTTAGAATTTCTAGGAGTATTAAAGATTTAGCTTATAAAGCTTTAAAGGTTAAAGAAAATCTCATTAAAGAGAATACTAAAGAACCTACTGTAGGAGACGTAGCTAACAAACTTGGGGTTAGTGAATTTGAGGTTGCGAATGCTTTAAATTCTTTAAAAGATACAGTTAGCATGTTTGAGCCTATTTATAATGACGGAGGGGATGTAATTTACTTAGCTGATCAACTATCTAAGGAAGATAATGTATATGATTTAGAAACAAAAATTTCTTTAAGAGATGCTTTAGATAAGATTAAAGAAAAAGAGAAATATATTTTGGTTCAAAGATATATGGTTGGCAAAACGCAAATGGAACTTGCGGATGAAATAGGAATTAGCCAAGCTCAAATATCTAGGCTTGAAAAAAACGGACTTAATAATATCAAAAAGTTAATTAAATAATTTAAAAATTTTGTATATATGGCATACTGATTAACATTTCTATTTTATTAGCATATGTTATATATTAGAAATGAGTGACGTATATGCAAAAACCTATTATAGGTATTGTTGCCCCTAGGGTAGAGGTTCAAGATAGGCCGTTTCAAAGTTATACTAGGTTTATAAATAATTATCCAAATATGATTGTTCAGGCTGGTGGTCTTCCAATTGGATTATTATTCTATGATGGAAAATTTAATTTAGATGAGGCTGAACTTTGTGATGGTTTTGTAATTCAAGGTGGGTCAGATATTGAAAGTACAGGACTTAACATTATTAATTATGCTATTAAGACAGATAAACCTGTTTTGGGAATTTGTCTAGGAATGCAGACAATGGCTGGATATGAATGGATAGTTAATAAATTAGGGGAAAATCCAGCATATAAAGAGATCGATGATTTTTATAAGCATGAATATGAAGATGATATTTTATGTTATCATGAGAGTCATGATAGAGTAGATCCGTTTTATATGACGAGACTTCAAAATACTAAACATGATGTTTTGTTAGATAAAGAAAGTGTACTTTATAAAATTTTTAATAATGATGTAATTAGTATGCCCTCTTTACACAAGCAAGCTGTTATAGATGATATAATTAGTAATGGAAAATATTTTAAGGTTACTGGAAAAAGTAGGGATGGAGTTATTGAAGTGTTAGAAAGTAATGACCCTAATTTATGGCTATTAGGTGTACAATTTCATCCAGAACTCGAAGAAAAGAACTTAGGAATTTTTAAATTTTTAATAAAAAGAGCAGGAAAAAGAAAGTGATTTTAATCATTTTCTTTTTTGCCTTTGAATATTATTAAGTGGTGGTAGTATGATGCTTTCAGATTTACAGGCAAAAGATGTTATTAATTTAGTCGATGGTAAAAAAATCGGATCAATTATTGATGCTAGTGTTGATAAAACTGGTAAAATAATTGAACTATCGGTTCAAAGAAGAAGGTTTATTTTTTTTAGTTCGGCAGCAATACTTATAAGATGGGGACAGATTGACAAGATTGGAAAAGATGTTATACTAGTTAATGTAAAGGGTTGAGGAGGATATATGAAAGTTCTATTGCATACAGGAAAATTTAAAGAAGTTGAAAAAAGTGGTGTTGGAAGAGCAATTGTTCATCAAAAAAAAGCTTTAGATTTGGTACATGTACCTTATACGACTAATCCTAAAGACGAATTTGATATTGTTCATATAAACACGATATTTCCAGAATCTCTAATCTTAGCTAAAAAATGTAAAAAAATGGGTAAAAAGGTTATATTCCATGCTCATTCGACAGAGGAAGATTTTAGAAATTCATTTAAACTTTCAAATGCGGTTTCACCTTTATTTAAGCAGTGGCTTAAGGGGTGTTATGGCTCAGCTGATTTACTTATAACGCCTACAGAATATTCAAAAAAGTTACTTGAAAAATATGACTTAAATAAGGAAATTATAGCTATCTCGAATGGGATTGATTTGGATTTTTTTGACAGAAAAAAAAGCAATCCTGATGCTTTTAGAAAAAAATATGGTTTTTCTCAAAATGATAAGGTTATTATGGCAGTTGGACTTTATATTGAACGAAAAGGAATTTTAGAGTTTTTAGAACTTGCTAAAAGACTTCCGGAGTATAAATTTATTTGGTTTGGTTATACAGCGCCAGCTTTAATTCCTGAATATATAAGTAAAGCAATTAAAAATAAACCTAATAATGTTATATTTCCTGGTTATATAGATTCTGCTTCTTTAAAAGATGCTTATGCAGGATGTGATTTATACATTTTTCCAACTAAGGAAGAGACAGAAGGCATTGTTCTTTTAGAAGCACTAGCTATGAAAACAAAAACCTTAGTTAGTGATATTCCAATTTATGATGACTGGCTTATAGATGGCATTAATATTTATAAAGCTAAAAATGTCGATGATTTTGAAGATAAAATTCGTAAAATAATAGAAGGAAAGTTACCTGATGTAACAGCTGCAGGTTATAAAGTAGCTAAAGCCCGTGATATTAAAAGCGTAGGTTATGAATTAAAAAAAGCTTACGAACATGTTTTAGAAAAAGATTTTATTAAATAATCTATCAAATTGATAGATTGTTTTTGTATTTTTTTTTGATAAAATTTAAATGGTGATAAATAGTGAAGTTCATTATTGAAAAACGAAATTATATTATTTTATTTATAATAATTATTTTATGCTTTTGGATAGTATGCTTTAATAAGCAAGTGGAAAAGGTTAAAAGTTTTACATTTAATGGTGAAGTTATTACTATGGTATTTTATGAAAAAAACATAGATAAGAAAGTTTTTAATGACATTAATAGAATTTATAAAAACTATGAGCCTAAATCATTAGATAGTAATGGAATATATTTAGAAATGAAATCTTTTTTAAAAAGTAATTCAAAGTATGATGATGTACAATTTGACGTTTCCTCTAGCATAGCAACTAGTAAAGCTATAAAGTATTTAAAAGAAAAGAAGATAAAAAAATACATAATTAATGAAAATGGAAATATTAGTGCTGGAAAAAAATACAGTAAAGACAAATATATTGTTAGCGCTCTTGATCCAAAAGATGGCAAACTTTTAAAGATAATTGGTTTAGAAAATGAAAGTATGGTGACATTAAATGAATTAAATGACACTTATGACAGCATAATAGTTATTTCAAAAGACAATGTCACTGCTAATATTCTCGCACATTATCTATACTACTTGGATATCGATAGTGGTAAAACTCTTGCGCAAATGTATAACTGTGAGGCTTTTTGGTACTATAATAATGAGGTATCAATGACTGATGGTTTTAAAAAATATATTATTTGAAAAAAATGCCGAAAAAATGCTTTGAAAAAGACATCTAGTTGTGATAAACTGTATGTAGTGTTATAAAGATAATGAATCTTTTTTAAGCACATTCATTATTTTTAAATAAATTTGGAGTGGTAGTTATGAATTTACTTTTTGAAATACCTGATAAGGTTTTAATTATTGTAGGAGCTATTTTTGTTTTGTTTATAATAATAGTAGCTGCAATTATTAAAAATTCTGGTCGCAAAGTAAAACCTATTAGCGAAGATGATCGTTATGATAATAATGAACCTATAAAAGTAAGAGAAATTACTAATGATGAACTAAGTGATGAACAAAAGGAAGCTAAAGAAGAGCTTGCTAGGGTTTTCAATCAAATGAGCGCTGATTTGGAAAAACAAAAGCTAACGCCTGATGAAATTGATGATTTTGAAAGAGAACAAGAAGAAAATGCTATAATAAGTTATCAAGAATTACTCGCCCAAGCGGAAAAGTTAAAAGAAAAAGCAGATACTTATGAAAAAATGGCTGAGACTAAAGCTGGAATGAAAGTGAAGGAAGCTCTTAGTACTTATGAAAAGCATGAGGTAAAAAAACAAGAAAAAATTCAAGACAATTCAAAGAAGCAAGTTCAAACTTTTAAAAGCTCAGATATAGTTTCGCCAATTTATGGAATTCAAAGTAATAAAAATATGGTAAGACAAAAAAAATCTTCAAAAAAGGAAAATCGTGATATAATAAGCAAGGCTTATCAACAGGACCTTTTTGAAGAGGAAAAAACGCAAAATCTTGATTTTTTGAACTCTTTAAAAGAATTTAGAAAAAATTTATAAGCCTTAAAGGCTTATTTTTTAGATTTGAAGGTGGTAATATGACTTATAAAATTTATACTTTAGGATGTAAGGTTAATGAATATGAAAGTGAAGTAATGGCCTCTATTTTAGAAAATCATGGGTATATTAAAGATGAAAATCCTGATGTGGCTATAGTTAATACTTGTACGGTTACAAATACAGCTGATAGTAAATCTCGTAAATTAATTAGAAGTATAAGAAAAAAATTTCCTAAAGCTATTATTTTAGTAGCTGGATGTATGGTTCAAAATAAAAAAGACAATCTAGATATAGATGCTGATATAATAATTGGTAATCAAAATAAAACTGAAATTATAAACTATCTTAAAGATTATAAAAGAGATAAAATATTTGATGTTAAAGATATGGAAAAGGCACCTTTTGAAAATATGAGTCTAGATAATTTTGATTTAACTAGAGCTTATATTAAAATACAAGATGGCTGCGATAATTATTGTGCTTTTTGTATTATCCCTTATGTTAGAGGACATGTTAGGTGTAAGAAAAAGGAAGATGTTATTAATGAAGCTAAAGCTTTAGTTAAAAATGGTCATAAAGAAGTTGTTTTAACGGGTATTCATACAGGTAATTACCATGATGGAAATTATAGTTTTGCAGATTTACTTAATGATTTAGTTAAGATAGATGGCCTTAAAAGACTTAGAATTTCTTCGGTTGAAATAACTGAACTTAATGACAATGTTTTAGATGTTATTAAAAATAGTGATGTTTTAGTTGATCATATGCATATACCACTACAATCTGGTTCTAATGAAATTTTAAAATTAATGAATAGAAAATATGATATAGATTATTTTATCAAAAAAATTAAGAAAATTAGAGAAATAAGACCTAATATGTCGGTTACTACTGATGTTATTGTCGGCTTTCCAGGGGAGAGTGAAAAACATTTTTTAGAGACAATTGATACGATTAAAAAAGTAGGTTTTACTAAAATTCATGTTTTTCCTTATTCTGATAGAGATGGGACTGTAGCAAGCAGAATGAAAAATAAAGTACCTTCTAATATTAAAAAAATGAGGGTTAAAAAATTAATTGAACTTTCTAAAGAACTTGAAATTATGAATTTGCGCAAAAACATAAATCGTGATATATTATTCATCCCTGAGGTTTATCAGGATGGTTATTTGATTGGTCATACTGGTGATTACTTACTTATTAAAGCTAAAGGTGACAAAAAATATTTGTCTAAAGAGGTTTATGCTGTTACAAAAGAAATAGATTATCCTTATTTAATAAGTGAAGTAAGTGTAAAGTAATAATTGACAATGTATTATATAAATGATAGATTATAATTAGAAAATAAAGGGAGGTTTATAGTATGGATAATAATTTAAGAAGACAAACATCTACTCCAATTAGTGATACTGTAAAAAAGTTAAATGAACAAATAGTTAGAGAAAATCAACTAATGGATCAAGGTTATGTTGGAAATAAAGCTAGTAAGGCAGAACCTTATATTCCTTTGAATGAACGTGAAAGACGTCCTAGAAAATGGAAGCTAGATGTAAAAGCAAAAATTGGAATGGTTTTGGTACCGGTTTCTTTGGCTGGTCTATTAGTAGGTTCATTAGTGCAGCCTACTGATGTTGGATTTGTATTTGATTATAATAGTTCTAATATTTCAATTACTCAAGAAGATCCTAATGATTATCATACCAAGAATTATGATATAACAATGCTTAATGGAGATCATGCATCAATGTCATTTGACGAGCTTGATTCTCAAGTACCAAGAGTAGAAGAGACAGAAACTATGGTTAATGTTGGTGGAAACACGCCAGTAGGAGTAATGAGAAAAGAAGAATATCCAATGATAAAAGGTATTATTTTTCCTTCTGCTCCAGCTTTATTGGTTGGTGCAGCTCTTACAGCTCGTGGACTTTATGATTCTAGCAGAAAAAGAAGATAATAAGAACGAATGTACTGAAACTCTAGAAATGGAGTTTCTTTTTTGTTATAATGATGTAGGTGGTAAGATGGAAACTTATATCAAAGGTAATTTTCGAAGAAGTATATATAAGTCCGATAAAGGTTATGTTATTGGTCTTTTTAAAGTTAGAGAAACTAATGATGAAAAAATGGAAGACTATATTAATAAAACTATAACTTTTACGGGTTATTTTTATGATTTAAATGAAGATGATACTTATATATTTTATGGTGAAAGTACTAATCATCCTAGGTATGGGTTTCAATTTCAGGTAAGTAATTATGAAAAAGTAAAACCTACTGATAAAGAAGGAATTATTGAATTTTTATCAAGTGATTTATTTCCGGGAATTGGAGAAAAACTTGCCCAATCAATAGTTGAAGTTTTAGGAAATGAAGCCTTAGATAGAATTTTAAATGAACCAGAATGTTTAAATTTAGTTCCTAAACTTACGCAAAAAAAAGCTTTAAAGATAGTTAATACTTTAAAAAAATATGAAGAAAGTCACCAAATTATCGTTTATTTGGGTGATTTAGGATTTAATATGAAAGAAGCTTTAAGCATTTACAATTATTATAGAAGTTCTACTATTAAAATTATAGAAGAAAATATATTTAGAATTACTTATGATTTAAATGATATTAGTTTTGATAAAGTCCAAAAAGCAGCTTTTAATTTAAATATTTCAAAGGATGATGATAGAAGACTTGAAGCATTAATTTTTTATGTTATGAAAAAAATGATTTATCAAAATGGTGATAGTTATTTAGAAAAAGAAAAAATAAAAAATAGTGTTAGAAATTTTTCTGGTATTGAGATTGATGATGATAAAATTAATAGTCTTTTTGAAAAACTAGCTTCAGATGATAGAATTTATATTGATGGTGATGATTATTATTTAAAAGATATATGGCTTAGTGAAGATTTTATAGTTAATTGTGTATACAATATGGTTAATAAAGAAAAAAAGGTTAATAATATAGATGAGCTTTTAAATGAACTTGAGGATATACATAATATAAAATATAATGATAAACAGAGAGAAGCAGTTAGAAAAGCACTTAATAATAATTTTTTAATAATTACAGGAGGACCTGGTACTGGAAAAACAACTATAATAAATGCGATTACGACTTTATATGGGAGAATTAATAAACTAGATTATGATGAACTTACTAGTGATTTAGTTTTACTTGCGCCAACTGGAAGAGCCAGTAAACGTATGAGTGAATCTACAGGAATGCCAGCTTCAACTATTCATAGGTTTTTAAAATGGAATAAAGATACTATGGAATTTATGGTTAATGAAGATAATAAATCAGATGTTAAACTAGTTATTGTCGATGAAGCTAGTATGATTGATATTAATTTATTTTATAGTTTACTTAAAGGTTTAAAATCAAATGTTAAAATGGTTTTAGTTGGTGATTATAATCAACTGCCTAGTGTTGGGCCTGGAAGTTTGCTTAAAGATTTCATATTAAGTGATTGTATAGATATTGTTCATTTAGATTTACTTTATAGACAAGATGAAGACTCTTATATAAATACTTTAGCTTTAGAGATTAAAAATGGCGAAGTAGGAAATAATTTTTTAAATACTTATAGTGATTATACTTTTTTAAAATGTTCTAGTCAGTATATTAAAAAAAATTTAAAAAATTTATGTACACAAATACTTGAAAAGGGATATGACTATAAAAGAGTACAACTTCTTGCACCTATGTATAAAGGCGAAAATGGAATTGATTTACTTAATAAGGAACTTCAAGAAATATTTAATCCAGCCTCTAGTACTAAAAGAGAGATAAAATATGGTGATGTAGTATTTAGGGAAAATGATAAAATACTTCAGCTTGTAAATATGCCAGATGATAATATTTTTAATGGCGATATTGGTGTTATTAAATATATAAAGTATGGTAATACTAGTAAAAGCGGTAAAAACGAAATTTATGTCGATTTTGATGGTAATTTAGTTAAATATACGGCTAAAGATTTTTCTTCAATAAAACATGGCTTTATAATCAGTATTCATAAAAGTCAAGGAAGTGAATTTGAAGTTGTAATTATGCCTATTACTAGAGCTTATAATCGAATGCTTTATAAGAAACTTGTCTATACTGGAGTTACTAGAGCAAAGAGAAAACTAATTATTATTGGTGAACCTGATGCTTTTATAACATCTGTTTATAATGATAATGAGTATGTTAGAAACTCAAAGCTTTTAGATAAAATAAGGTATAAATTTGAAAATTCATGACATTATATAAGTGTATGCCTATGCATACACATCATATTTCTAATAGGCAGGTGATATAATGAAAATGCGAGACATGGTAATGATGACTATGGGTGGTATGCTTACTTTAGCATATCAAAAATATAATAAGCCTGTAATGAAGGCTATGAAAAAAACGTTTAATCAGTCAATGGATAAAATGGAAAAAACTTTAGATGATATGATGTAAAAAAAGCTCCTTAATTTGGAGCTTTTATAATTTTAATGTTTTTTGTCTATTTAATTCATTTGCTAATTTGATACTACCGTCAATTAAATGCTTTAATTCAAATAGTTTTCTTTTATTACGAATAAGGTAATTTTCTAATGTTTCTGGTCTTTTTAATTTTAAAATTGTCCTATCATCTTTATTATCATATATTACTGGAGATTCTTCAGTAGTATCATTAATAGTATGGGTACATATTATTTGCGAATTTTCGTCTAATTTATATTCTTCATTATATGTAGATGGCAAGTTAATGTGTGGTATTAATAGTTTGTAACTTAAGTTATAAGCAATTTCTCCTGCTTTTTCTGCTTCTTTGGCGTTAATTATAACTGGTATATATAATAGACCTTCTATATTTACTGGCATCATTTTATAACTGCCATTTGTTTTTACTAAAAACATTATCTTTTCTGTTTCTATTAAAGCAATTGAATGTCCTTTATTTATTGATCTTATACCATTTTTAAAATCAATTTCTGACATATTATCCCACCTCGATTTCTAGATTTTATCACTTCTTATTGTTCTTGTCAAATTGTAATTAGTATATGCAAAATCACCTAGAAAAATTATAATGATTAACTATTTATAAAATATGTTATTGTTTAATAAATCGTATTAAATTTACTAAAATAATGATATAATTATATTGGTGGTATAATGAATAAAAAATTTGACGCATTTAGAGAAAAATATCCTAATATAATATATAAAGATTATAATATTTCATACGATGATGAATATATGCATATTAAGTATGAATTTGTAATACCTAATCTTCGAGTTTTTAATCCAACTATAAGTATTTTAAAAAAAGATATTTTAAATGATAATATCGATCAAAATTTACTAAACTCTATCGTTTTTAAATTAGGTTTAGTAGAACTTATAAGTTATTATAAATGTACTTGCCCAAAACAGGTAGTCATTGAGGCTGGATATATAGATGAAGAAGAAAAGCGATGGTTTAAAAAGTTATTTTATAATGGCTTAGGTGAGTTTTTTTACGTGAATGAAATTGAAGTTACTGAGGATGAATTATTTGAATTTATAGTTCAAGGTAAGAAAATAAATATAGGTGATACTTTTTATCAGGGAGAAGGTAATTTAATTCCAGTTGGCGGTGGTAAAGACTCAAATGTCACACTGGAGTTATTAAAAGATTATGATAATAAGTGTTTTGTAATTAATCCTAAGCCTGTTCATTTTGACTGCATTAAAGATAGGGACTGTTATATAGTAAAAAGAGTGATTGATAAAAATTTAATTGAGCTTAACAGTTTGGGCTTTTTAAATGGGCATACTCCTTTTAGTGCGGTAGTGGCATTTATTTCTTATTTAGTTGCCTATTTAACTAATAGAAAATATATAGTTTTATCAAATGAAGGAAGTGCTAACGAACCTACAGTAATTGGTACGAATATAAATCATCAGTATTCTAAAACGTTTGATTTTGAAAGGCTTTTTTACTCTTATACTAAAAAATATTTTAAAATTGATATAAAATATTTTAGTTTACTGCGACCTATTAAAGAAATACAAATTGCATATTTGTTTTCAAAATATAAAGAATATCATAAAATATTTAGAAGTTGTAATGTTGGTTCTAAAGAAAACCCTTGGAAGTGGTGCTGCAATTGTCCTAAATGTCTATTTGTGTATATTATTTTAGAAGCTTTTATGTCTAAAGAAGAAGTAATTGATATATTTGGTGAAAATATGTTAGATAATAAAAATTTAGAACATTATTTTTTGCAGTTAATAGGTGAAGCTGATACAAAACCTTTTGAATGTATTGGTACAATTGAAGAAGTTAAATATGCGATGAATAGAATTATAAAGAAAGATTCATCTTATTTAGCGACTTTATATAAAGATTTATACTATGACGAGGTGGATATAGATTTAACTAAGTTTTATTATGAAAATAATGTTATAGATGAATATTTGGATATTTTAAAAGAGGCGATTAGAAGTGCAAAATGAAATAATTGAAAAAATTAGAAATTATAAAAATGTCGCAATATTAGGTTTTGGTAAAGAAGGTCAATCGACATATAATTTTATTAGAAAACATGATAAAAATTTAAAATTAACTATATTGGATGGTAAAGAAATCAATATAGAAGATGAAAATGCTAAATTTAAGCTATATAATGGTGAAGAAGATTTGACTGATTTTGATTTGATAATTAAGACTCCTGGTATTGCTATTACTGGCTTTTCTTCAGATGTTATAAATAAATTAACTTCACAAACAGAATTGTTATTAGAGTTTGGCAGAAAAAATGTCATTGGCATAACCGGAACAAAGGGTAAAAGTACGACAGCCACTTTAATATATAATATTTTTAAAGATCAATTAAAAAATGTTTTTCTAGCTGGTAATATTGGAGTTCCATTTTTTGATAAAATAGATGAATATGATGATTCTATAATTGTTGCTGAAATGTCTTCACATCAGTTAGAAACGGTTAATTTTTCTCCGCATATAGGGTTAGTTTTAAATTTGTATTTAGATCATTTAGATCATGCTGGTAGTGTAGAAAATTATCATAATTCTAAAATGAACATTATTAAATATCAGGATGCAGATGATTACGCGTTATATGATTTAGATAATCGTTATCTGCGCCAGCGTAATTTTGATAGTATTAAAAGTAATTTGTTAACTGTAAGTTTGAATGAAAAAGCGTCTATATATTTAAATAATGATGGTGATATTTATATAAATGATAAGCTTTTATTCAATAAATCAAAAATAATAACTAAGTTAAAGGGTGAGCATAATTTAAAAAATATCATGTTTGCACTTTTAACGGCTTCTATTTATAATTTAGATATGGATAAGGCTTTAGAGTCAATTAAAAAATTTACACCATTAGAGCATAGAATTGAATATGTCGGTAAATATAAAGGCATACATTTTTATGATGATGCTATTGCAACTATTCCTGAGGCGACTATTGGTTCATGTAGGGCATTAAAGAATGTTAACACATTAATATTTGGTGGAATGGATAGGCATATTGAATATGGCGGGCTCGTTGATTTTTTAAACAATTCTGATATTGAACATTTTATATGTATGCCAACAACGGGGCATATGTTATTACCTCTTTTAGATGAAAGGCGTGTCATAAAAGTTGATTCTTTAGAGGAAGCAGTAAAAGCTGCATTTGAAGTTACTAAGGAAAACAGTATATGTCTGCTTTCGCCAGCGGCTTCTAGTTATGAATATTTTAAAAATTTTGAAGAAAAGGGTAATAGATATAAAGAGCTGGTTAGAGGCGATAAATAGTTTTATAGGTGACTTATTTTAATATGTAGATATTATTAAGTCAGTTTTATGTCTTTTGGTAATTGATGATATAAAACATATATTTTTTCTTAAAATTTGATATAATGTTAGCAGGTGATGAAAATGAAGACAGATATTGAAATTGCTCATGAGTATGAACTTTCCAATATTAAAGATGTTGCGAATAATCTAAATATTAGTGATAAATATTTAGAAAGTTATGGAAAGTATAAAGCAAAAATTGATTTAAATATTTTAAAAGATCTTGGCGAGCGAAAAGGAAAACTTATTTTAGTTACTTCTATAAATCCAACTCCTTATGGGGAAGGTAAAACGACGATGGCTATTGGTATTTATGATGCTTTTAAAAGGCTTGGATATAATGCTTTAGCATGTCTTAGAGAGCCATCTTTAGGACCAGTATTTGGGGTTAAAGGTGGGGCTACTGGTGGTGGTTATGCTCAGGTTGTACCAATGGAGGATATCAATTTGCATTTTACTGGTGATATTCATGCAGTAACGGCCGCTAATAATTTACTTTGTGCAGCAATTGACAACCATCTATTTCAAGGTAATGAGCTTAATGTTGATAAGGACTCTATTACTTTCCAAAGGTGTATGGATGTCAATGATAGAGCTTTGAGAAATGTCAAAATAAGTACTTTAATGAAAAATGAAAGAGATGATTCTTTTAACATTACAGCGGCTTCAGAAATAATGGCAATTTTGTGTTTAGCAAAAGATTTAGAAGATTTAAAATATAGATTATCAAATATAATTTTTGGCTATGATACTAGTGGAAAACCATTATACGCAAAAGATTTACATATAGAAGAAGCTATGACGATTTTACTTAAAGATGCGATAAAACCTAATTTGGTGCAAACGTTAGAGGGTAATCCTGTAATTATCCATGGTGGTCCTTTTGCCAATATAGCTCATGGATGCAATACCTTAATTGCGACTGATCTAGCACTTAGAATGGCTGATTATGTCATAACTGAGGCTGGTTTTGGTGCAGATTTAGGTGCTGAAAAGTTTTTAGATATTAAGTGTAGAGTTGGTAATTTAAAGCCAAGTGCAATTTTAGTTAATGCAACGATAAGAAGTTTAAAATACGATCCTGAGAATAAGGATGTTAAAGATATTGAAAAAGGTCTTAATAATTTAAAAATACATATTGAAAATATGCAGAAATATGTAAGTAATGTTCTTTTATGTTTGAATCATTTTAGTTGTGATAGTGATGAAGATATTTTAAGGGTAAAGGAATTTTGCAAAGACTTGGGTGTTTCGTTTACTTTATGTGATGCTTTTTCTAAAGGTGGGGAAGGCTCTATTGAAACGGCTAAAGCTTTAGTAGAAGCATTAGAAAATGATACTGATTTTAATTTTATTTATGATGTAAATGAAAATATTAAAGTAAAAATAGAAAAAGTTTGTAAGGAAATATATAGAGCTAAAAAAATTAGTTTTACTGATGAGGCTATTAAAAATATTGAATTACTTGAAAGTTTAAATTTGGACAAAAAACCAATATGCATTGCAAAAACACAATACATTCTTGGAGTAGATAAAGATCTAACCGTTAAAAATGTTAGGCTTAATAATGGCTCTGGTTTTATAACTGTTTATTTAGATGATATTATGACAATGCCGGGTCTTTCTAAAAAGCCTGCTTATCTTGGCATGCATATTGATAGTGAAAGCAATATTTCTGGTTTGTTTTAATTAAATTAGGCTAAGTTTTTAAAGATGAAAAATATAGGATAAAAATCTAGAACAAGAAGCATAAAATTATGCTTTTTTTCTTATATAATAAAAATACCTAACTTTTTATAGTGATAGTATAGAAAAATGAATGTATAATTTTAACATCTGACAATATTTTCCATTTACATAAACATTTGTTCGTGATAAAATTATTGTTAGGTGATGAAACTTGAATAGAATATATATGTGCATTGATTTAAAGAGTTTTTATGCATCTGTAGAATGTGTTGAAAGGGGACTTGATCCATTAAATACAAATTTAGTTGTTGCAGATGAAAGCAGGACCGATAAAACAATATGTTTGGCTGTAAGTCCTGCACTTAAGGAATATGGTATTAGTGGTAGAGCAAGACTTTTTGAGGTAAAAAGTAAGGTAAGAGAGATAAACAATGATAGAAGAAAAAGAATAAATTATCGTAAATTTATAGGCAAATCTTATAAAAAAGAAGAACTTAATAAAAATTTTTCATTAGAATTAGACTTTATTGCTGCTTCCCCAAGGATGAAACTTTATATGAAATATAGCACGTATATATATAATATTTATTTAAAATATTTATCTAGTGAGGATATATTTGTATATTCAATTGATGAGGTTTTTTGTGATATTACAAATTACTTAAGTTATTATGGATTATCACCTAGCGAACTTGTTACTAAAATAATTAAAGATGTTTATGATAAAACAGGTATTACAGCTACAGCTGGAATAGGAACTAATTTATATTTGTGTAAGGTGGCTATGGATATTGTGGCAAAGCATGTTAAACCGAATAAGGAAGGTGTACGAATAGCTTATTTAGATGAGACTAGATATCGAAAACTTCTTTGGAATCATAAACCTCTTACAGATTTTTGGAGAGTAGGTAGAGGCATATCTAAAAAATTAGAGGTTTGTGGAATTTATACTATGGGTGATGTTGCAAGGTTTTCTTTAGAAAAAGAGAATATACTTTATAAGTTATTCGGAGTAAATGCAGAGCTTCTAATTGATCATGCATGGGGATGGGAACCATGTACTTTGAAAGATATAAAAGAGTATGTACCAGTTTCCAATAGTTTAAGTTCAGGTCAGACATTACAGTGTCCTTATGAATATAATAAAGCTAGGTTAATTGTAAAGGAAATGGTGGATTTACTTGTACTTGATATGGTGAGCAAAGGTGTTGTATCTAATACATTTGTCTTAGATATTGGATATGATATAGATAATTTAACGAATGTAAATATTAAAAATAGGTATCATGGTGAAGTTGTAAAAGATTACTATGGAAGGTTTGTACCAAAGCCGTCTCATGGTACTGCAAGTTTAGAGAAAAAGACATCATCAACAAGAATGATATTAAGAGAAGTTTTAAAACTCTTTGATAAAATTGTTGATAAGAATCTTTTGATAAGAAAAGTTAATGTTACAGCTAGTAATCTAGTAAATGAGGCATTTGTAAAAGATGAAAAAATATATGAACAATTTGATATTTTTTCTAATATGGAAGAAATAGACAAAGAAAGAACTCAAGATATAACTAGTGAAAAAGATGAAAGAATAGTGCAGCAGACAATTATAAATTTAAAAAACAAATATGGAAAAAATGCCATATTGAAGGGTATGAATTTGGAAGAAGGCGCAACTACGATTCAAAGGAACAAGCAAGTAGGGGGACATAAAGGATGATTGAAATTACTAATAAATATGATGATATTATTAATTTAAAACATCATACATCTTCTAGATATCCTAGGATGTCTATTTATAAGAGAGCTGTTCAATTTGCTCCATTTGCAGCTTTAACTGGATATTCTGAAGCAATCAAAGAAACGGCAAGATTAACTCATAAAAAAATTGAAATATCTGAAGATATGAAAAAAATAATT
Organism: uncultured Bacillota bacterium; assembly: GCA_900318075.1. Taxonomy (GTDB): domain Bacteria; phylum Bacillota_I; class Bacilli_A; order RF39; family UBA660; genus Coprosoma. The sequence goes on from ONJI01000035.1 coordinate 21,419, forward strand.
GATATGAAACTTCAAATTATAGATGAACATATAAAAGAAAGGCCAGAGATAAAGATTATGTATTTTGAGGAAGACAAAATGAAAGCTGGAGGAGAATATATAGAATATACTGGCAATTTAAAAAGACTTGATATGCTAAAGCAAGTAATGATTTTTACCGGCGGACTTAAAGTAAATATAAATAACATCTTTGATATAAAAACAGATCTTTTAAAAATAATGGATTAGGTCATAAGATAGTAACTTATGATAATTTTAATTAATAAAAAATCTTTCTTAAAATATGATATAATAATAACGTAATTAATGTATAGATAACTAAAAAATTATAGCAATAATAGAAAGTGATATAATATAAGAAAGAAGTGATAAAATGGTATTATTAATAGTAAGTTTGGTATGTCTTTTTCAAATGCATAGAAAGAATAGTAAGTCAGATGATTTTATTAAAACATTTGGTCTTATGGATATAATTTGTGCATATGCATTTATGTTTTTTGTATATACAGTTAGTTTATTTTTTATCTATCCACAAGCAAAGGATAACGTTGCAAAAGAATTAAGTGGAAAAGATGGAACTATTATACTAGCTTTATTGATAGGAATACTAGTAAGCGGAATAATATCTATTTTTCATATGATTATTCATTTTATAAGATTAAAAAAAGCAGAGTTACCATTAATAAGTACTAGTATTAAGCATTTTTTAATGGGGCTTACTTTTCTAATTTCAATACCAATATACTATTTCTTCATTGATGATAGTGGTAAGATAACAAATTGGCAGTCAGAAGGCAGGTATGCATCTTGGGGTAGTGGTTATACACCTAGTAGTAATCATGATGATTTTAATGATACTTATAATTATTATCCTAAAGAATCAACGTACTACGATCAATATGGAAATAAATTAGGAAAATCATATACAGATTCGTATGGTGATTCTTCATATTATGATCAATATGGAAATAAGACAGGAACTTCGCATACTAATTCATATGGGGAAACTACATATTATGATCAATATGGATATAAAACAGGTACATCACAGAAAAATTCATTTGGAGAAACAACTTATTATGATAATTTCGGTAATAAAGCAGGTTCTTCACAGACGGATTCTTTTGGTGATACAACTTATAAAAATTAAAAATGAAATGTATAGAAGCTTGAAAATAATAGAAATAATTTTAAACTAATGCTAAATATTATAGAGCCTATCAAATAGGGCTTTTTATTATATGCAGATTTTCTTTTCTAAATATATTGAAATAAAGTCAGACGCAATCCTATTAACTTTAGATGATGGGTTAAGAATAGGCCATATTAAATAATAAAATAAATGTGTAAGAAATGATAAAACATAAAAGTATTTAAAGCTTTGAACAAATGTTGTACAATGTACTTGAGTTCAGAACTGACATGTACTGAGGTACGCCAGTTTTTTTGCTTTCAAAAGGAAGGATGATGTGAATGATACAACAGCTAGTGAACTTCTAGAACATGCATATAATTATGACACTAAATATTTGTGCTTATATATTAGATGAAAAAAAAGCATTGCCTCTTTTTTGAAACAATTTAAAACGACGCTTTAAATTTCTAAAAAAAATTTATGATAATTTATGGCACAAAAAAAGAATTTGACTTATCTAAAAAATCAAATTCTTTTATTTTTCAATGGTAGCGAGAGGGGGATTCGAACCCTCGACAACACGGGTATGAACTGTTGAGGTAATATTTTCTTGATTTTTCAAAACCCCTTATATATCAAGGAAAAGCAAGGGTTAACGTAAATTCGCCAAGTGACACAAACTATCACAAATTATCATAAAATATCATAAAATATTAAATATTATGGCACAAATTATGGCACAAAAAATTAAATGAGTAATTTTCAATATCTATACAAAGAATAAAGATTATATGTTGATGCTTTAATTTGTTAAAAAATTTACATGGCTGCCTTATTAATTTAAGACAGCATTTTTATGTTAGAAAGAAGGCGATTAATATAATTGACTTGAAGATTAAATTCTTTCATTTTTTAATGAAAAAGTGAGTTATATTTGTTATAATAATGTTGAAAAGAAAAGATTAATTTATAAATTAATTATTGACTGAATTTGTAGGTGATTAATCAATGATAGAGATAATTAGTAAAGGATTTCCATTCAAACCAGAAAGAGGATGCTTTGGATATGCTAGTTGTTTATTAATAAGGGATAAAGTGAATATCTTATTTGATACTGGGGGATATAATTTAAGAAGTGAAATAATAAAAATAATTAATCAGATTGATTGCGTTGTTGTTTCGCATTTGCATTTTGACCATTGTTCTAATTTAGACTTATTTGCTAATAGTAATGTTCCTATATATATTTCGGATAATGAATTAGAATATTTTAACAATCATCAAAAAGATGACATCGATTTATTTAAATATTTTAATTTAATAAAAAATGATTTGAATATTAAAAAAATATATGGAACTACTTTTATTACTGAAAATGTTAAGATTATATATACTGTAGGCCATACTCCTGGTCATATTTCATTAGTTATAAATAATGATACTATTTTAGCTGGTGACAGCCTAAAAACTTATAATGATTACAAAGATGCCAATAATTATGGGAATGCTGTAAGTAAGAATGATTATCTAACAACAAAAAGAAAAATAAAGATGAATTATCGAACAATTTATCCGGGTCATGATTCTGTAATAATAAATGGCATAGTTATGGATAGAATGAAGTTAAAAGAATTTTGAATTAGAGGTGTCTAAATGAAAAGACCTGAATTAGAACATAAAATGGAAGAATATATAAAATATTTGATATATGATTTTAGTGAAAAATGTGTAAACGAAAAACCTGTTATTATGCATAGTATTAGAGTTTCAATGAATTTATATGAGTTAGGTTATGATGAAAAAATAGTTTTGAATGCTCTTTTACATGATGTAGTCGAAGACTCTAATATTTCTTTAAAAGAATTAGAAGAAAAATTTGATTTAGAAACTGCATTGCTAGTTTCTTCTTTAACTGAAAATAAAAATATTAAAGATAAAATCAAAAGAAATGAAGAATTAATAGATAGAAGTGTCACTTATGGATTTAGGTCATTGGTCATAAAATGTGCGGATATATTAGATAATAGTAATTATCATTATTTAGTTACTGATAAAGTTGTTAGCGATAGGCTTTTTAAAAAATATGATTATTTTCTTAAAAGAGCTGTATTAATAAAAGACGAGAAAATATATAAACAATTAGAAGAGCAAGTTTGTATTTTAAAAGAAAAAATGGAGGTTAAATAAATGGACGAAATTAATATAATAAAACCAAAAATGAAAGATAAAGAGCTTTTTGAAGAATATAAGAATGATTTTTTTGAAAATAATGAATATGAA
>ONJI01000016.1 GCA_900318075.1 uncultured Bacillota bacterium
CAAAATGGTCATCAACTTTAATATTGGAGTTTTTACATGCTAATTTTGCTTTATTAATAACGTTTTCAAATCTTCTCCATTGTGTATATTCTAGTACTTTTTGTAGTTCCCTAGCTAACCAATATCCATTACCATTCTCATCTATATGCTTTATATTTTCAAATAATTTTGTTGTATATTCTTTTATTTGATTCATTTTATCATTTTCCTTTCTATGGTTCACATGTTTCAATCTTTAATTTATTATTTTTAATTTTAAACATAATACTACCATCTTGATCTGTTCTATATATTTTTGATTCACTTAAATTATTAAGTACCTCATTATTGGGATGACCATATCTATTGTTTTTACCAACACTAATTATGGAGTATCCAGGATTAATCTCATTTATAAATTCTTTACCACTACTTGTCTTAGATCCATGATGTCCTACTTTTAATACATCTATATCAGTTAAATTATACTTATCTAATATTTCTTTCTCAGTAGTTATTGATGCATCTCCCATAAACATAAATCTATATCCATTTAGTTCTGTATAAATTACATTTGAGTTATCATTTTCATTATTGTATTCTTTAGTTTGTAAGAAATATAATTTGTTATTGTCTATATTAAGTTCTTTAATACAGGAATAATATTTTATTTTCTTTTTATCTAATACTTTAATGAGTTCCTTTTCTAAATTGTTATATGGTCCACAATTGAATATTACTTTCTCTACTTTAAAATTATTTATTAAATTAATAGCTTCTCCCATGTGATCAAAGTCTCCATGTGTTATTATTAGATAATTAAGTTTGTCTATACCTTCGGCGTTTAGGTATGGGATAGTTGTATTTTTTGCGATATCGTATGTTTTATTTGATACCATACCACCTGTATCAATTAATATGTTTCCTTTGCTTTTTTTAAGTTTAACAAGAATACTATCGCCCTGGTTAACGTCAAGTATTGTTATTGTAGGAGTTTGATTTTTAATATATATATTTTTATATGTTAAAAGTAAAATTATTACTATCCATATATAATTTTTGTTTTTATTTTTCCATATTTCTATTATTAATGTTATTAAAATAAAATATAATAATATAAAAAATAAATTTGTATGAGGAAATGTTATGATCAAATTATTTCTATTAGAGATTTTTAACGATATATTTTCGATAATGTTTGTTAGATTATATAGAAATGAATCTAATGGTTTTATAAAAACTGTCATTAATGATAATGGGTATATTACTAATGATATAAAAGGAGTAAAAAATATACTTATTAGTGGTGATAAGAGATTAATTTTAAAGTAGTTATTGATGATAATAGGCATGCTTACAATGTAGGCAATTATTGAAATAACTAGATTTTTACTAAAGTAGTTTTTTTGCTTGTTTATTATTTTGTTTGCTAAAATTATATAAAATGTTATTGTAAAAGATAGAATAAAACCTAAACTATATACATAATAAGGGTTTATATTTAAAAGAATTAGAAATATAAGGATTAAAATATAAGTTGTTTTTACTTTTGCTTTTATTACCTTTTTGATAGTTGTCATTATAAATAGCATAGTCGCCCTTAGAAAAGATGGTGGGAAGTTAGTCATAAATAAATAAAATATTAAAAATGAAATGGTAATTAAATAAGAATATTTTTTATTTAAAAATTTATTTAGCATATGTAATAGAAAATTTGAAAGTATTGCCACATGAAAACCTGATATTGCAAATAAGTGACTTATTCCGTTGTTTTGGTAGCTTGATAGCGTTAATTTTTCTATTTTACTATTATCACCTAAAATAAAAGTTTTTAGGTAGTTTTTACTTTTATAGTTTTCTATATGTTTAATTATTTTGTTTTTTATTTTATATTTTAATGGTATTTTATCATTGATATTTTTTATATTAGATGCATTAAATTTATAATATATTTTTTTACTAAGTAAGTAGTTTCTATAGTTGAACAAATAAAAAGTGGTATTTTTATTTGGCTTTTCTAGCTTACCATAGGCGTAAATTTTTGTACCTAATATACATTTATACTCATTATAATAATTTATGAGTACTTTTTCTTTACCTTTTATTATTATCGATATGCTATCATTGTTTTTTTTGCATTCAGTAATTATTCCGGAAATAGTAGTTTCATTTTTATCATATTTGCTTATAGGCTTTTGATAGAACTTTATCAAAAAAGATATTAATAGAATTATTAAAATGCTATAGAGTAATTTGGTCTTTGATTTTTTCAAAGGCAGCGTCACCTATTCCTGATACATTTTTAATGTCTTCTACGTTAGTAAAGTTTCCGTTTTTTGTTCGATACTCTATAATTGCCTCAGCTTTTGCTTCTCCTATACCATTTAATAATAATAATTCTTCTTTAGTAGCGGTATTTATATTAATCTTAGAATTTGTTTTGGAGTTTTCATTATTATCTAATTTACTTTTTTCATCATCTTCTTTTATACAGGCATTATTGCACGGTTCGCAAACTATTTCATCTTTTTCTTTCATTTTTTTTATTTGTTCTTTTGAATATACGATTATAACCATTTCATCTGATAGTTTTTTACTCAGATTGATGTTACTTGTATCGCTTTTTTTGGTAAGTCCTCCGGCCATATTAATAGCATCATTTACATTGTTTTGAGTTGTAAGTTCGTATACACCGGGATTTACTACTTCTCCTTTAATGTCAATGATAACTTTAATTTCTTCGGTTTTTTCTTCTTTTGTATCTTCTTCTTTTTTGACTATTTCTTTTATTTGCTCTTTTGGTTCTTCATATTTTTCTTCTTCGGTGGCCCAATATATTATGTAGATAGTAAATATGATGAATAGTATGGTAAATATTATGTTTTTATATTTTTTTAATATCAAAAAACCACCTCCTATATTAAATATACTTGGTGATTTTTGCTTTTTCCTTTTTTTTATTTGAATTTTTAATTTTTTATTTCAATTTTTTTATTTTTGGTTTCTATATTTACTCTTTGGACAATCGCAAGGCTTGCGATTAGTGACAAGACAAAACTTCCTCCGTATGATAAAAATGGTAAAGGTACACCTGTTAGTGGTATAACTCCAAACATTCCTCCTAGGTTTATAAAAATATGGGCAAAAATATAGCTAGCGATACCTAAACATATATATCTTCCTCTAAGACTGGATGCTTTTGCTGAAATGGCTAGTATACGTTGTAATATAATTATATATCCTATAAAAATAAATACTGTTCGGTATATACCATATTCTTCGGCTATTATAGCAAAGGCTGAATCGGTATGTGGCTCAGGAATATAGGAGTATTTTTGCTTACTTTTACCTATTCCAAGTCCAAATAGTCCACCATCATTAATGGCAATATAGCTATTACAGACTTGATATCCTCCGCTTTCATAATTTCCGCATGGATCTAGAAAACTAGTAAATCTACTTTTTCGCGCATCGTTTAAGATATATCCTTGAACTAGGTACATGACTAACAGTCCTGAGATAACTAAGCATATCATGAATATAATGGTTTTTAATTTATCTAGTTTTAAAATGGGACTTGCAGCAAACATTACAAATATGATGAATACGATAATTAAAAGTGTTCCAAAATCTTTTTGACGAACAATTATAACTGGAATTATAAGTGAGATGATTAAAATTCTACCAATGATATCGTAGTGATTTACATTGACGGTTCTAAGTTTTTTGTAATATTTTTCAAATAATATGGCTAGCATTACAATTATTATTGGTTTTGAAAGTTCACTAGGCTGTATTTTTATTATTTTTAAATCGATCCAGTTAGTAGAGCCTCCAATTTCTCTAAATGTTAGAGCCCATAGGTTTAGAACAACGGCAATAATAAACAATATGTATATAATGATTTTATAGTATTTTGTATTTGTTTTTATTATTATTGTGGCTCCTATAAGACCAATTATGATAAAAATGAGCTGTCTATAAAAGTAGTAATATATTGATACATCGTAGTTTATAACGGCTGCTCTACTAGATGCAGTAACTATATTTAAAAGTCCAAAAGCAAAAAGCGCTATACTAGTAAATAGAAGCGGTTTATCTATATCTCTCATCAATTTTATTAAACTTTTTTCTTTCATATTGTTCTCCTACTATAATAATAGCATATTATCATTTCTTTTTGAAGTAATTAAATTTAAAAAACAAAATTAGGTATTTTTAATGGACGTTTTCTTGTCAATACATAAACTATAATTAGATAGGAGGCAAAAAAATGTATTACTACGGTGGATACCAAGGTTATGGCTGCGGAAATCCTTGCTGCGGTGGCGGTAACTACGGCGGTGGATATGGCTATGGTTCTGGATATGGTGCAGCTATAATTCTAGTTCTATTTATCTTACTTGTAATCATAATCGGAACTAGAGCTTTTAATTAAGAAGAGTTTTCTCTTCTTTTTTTGATATTAAAAGAAGATGATTTACTTATCATCTTTCTATTTTTTATTCAAATAATTTAAGCAATCTTTAAACATCATATAATGTCCTTTTTTGAAAATGCCATTTTCAAACATTTCTTCTATTTCCTCTTTAGTAGCAAATTTAACTTCAGCAACTTCTTCTTCTTGAATCACTACATCTGCTAAATTAACATTCTTATTTATATAATATAAATCACAATATGTATTTTTTCCAGAGGCTTCTTTAAATAAAATTGGATTATCAATATCTATTCCTAATTCTTCTTTAATCTCCGTCTTAATTCCTTGTAAACTTGTTTCACCAGCTTTAGGATGCCCTCCAGTAAAGGCCCATTCGCCGCCTTTTTCCTCACTTCTTTTTTGTATTAAAAACTTTCCTTCTGGATTTTGTATAAATGCTACGACCATTAATATAAAATATCCTTCTGGTATTTCTTCATTCTTAAAAATTGTTTTTCCGGTTAAATTTCTATTTTCATCATATAAATCCCTTTTTTCCATGTTTTTACCTCCTAAAAATATTATATCAAAGATTTTGTTTTTTAAAAAAATTCTTGATTTTCTTTGAAATATAAGGTCTTCTTCGACGTTTCATTTTTTACTTTATATCTATCTTTATGTGTTTTTTGTAAAATATATTTTATTTTTTAATATACAAACTAAAAAGACATCAGTTTTAAGATGCCTTATGTTTTATTTGATAAGTCATAGAAGACGGATGATTTTTTCCAAATAATATATAAATAATTACTGATATAATATTTGCTATTGATATTATTAAAAACATATATTTGTATCCTATGTAATCTATTAATATACCAGCTAGAAAGCCACCAACTCCAATTCCGATGTCGTAGGCACATAGAAATGTTGAGTTAGCACTTCCTCTCCTATCTAATGAACAACTATTAACAGCCATTGCTTGTAATGAAGGTTCAAGTCCTCCAAACGCATAACCGGATAAAATTGCAGATATAACAAAGCTAATATTATTAGGACAAATAGAAAGTATTACTAGTGCTAAAAGCATACATAGGTTACAGGTATATACAAATAACTCTTCACCTTTTTTGTCAGCGATTTTACCAACGAATATTCTACTAACTAGAAGCATTACGGCCATAATTGTAAAATATAGTCCACCAGACAAAGTAATATCTTTAGTGCTTGAGACAAATTTCAAAGTATAGTTTTCTAATGTTCCATAAGTAAGTAAAAAAACTAATGCGACTACAGAAGCAGGAATAGCTGACTTTTCAATTAAATCTTTTAAAGAAAAATTTTTTTTAGAAACTTCTATTTTCTTAACTTTTAAAAACATGAATAATAATAGTGAAATACACATAGTTAAAGTGGCTACTAAAAATAAAATATTAAATCCTTTCTTCATTAAAAACTCGCCGAAAGCTGGAGCGATTGATGTTGCTAAAGCGGTTGCCATTCCAAACATGCCCATTCCTTCTGAAAACCTTTTCTTTGGGATAATGTCAGAAGCTATAGTAGAAGTTGCAGTATTAGAAAAAGCAAGAGCTATACCATGAATTAATCTAAAAGAAATTGCAAGTATTATAGAACTAACTAAACTATATACCATTAAATAGCCAAGTGGTACAAGTCCCATTAAAATGATACCTATAAGAAGTATCCCTCTTCTCTTACCGTTATCAAGCATAAAACCAACAATTGGTCTAAAAAATACTGCAATTAATGAAAATACAGCTACACATATTCCTGATACTGTATCAGAATATCCTAGATTAGAAATAAAAAATGGGAAAGTTGATAAAATCATTAAATGATTTAAGAATACCAAAAAATTAATAATAATTATAAATATAAAATTTTTGTTCCAAAGTTTAACATCGTTCACAATAATTCCTCTTTTTTTTGCTCAAAAAAAACGCAAAACCAATAATCTGGTTTTACGCTTTTAAGCAACACGACATAATAATCTTATCATTTTTTTGAGAAAAAAATCAAATATTTTTTTCGATTTAGTATTAACTTTTTTATTTAAATATCTTTAGTTATTTACTTTAATCTTTTAATTTTTTTATATAATTGTTTGTCTAACACTATTTGACAATAATTTATCTTAAGTATATAATACACAGTGTTAAATGTATAAATAATTATTAGATATTTTTATATTATTTTGATTATTAATTGTAATAGATGTAGAAAGGAGCTAGAACATGTTTAAACCTTTGGATATTTTAGATGATAAGCATAAAGTTTTAAGACAAGTAAGTAAAGAAGTTTCCCTTCCTCTTTCAAAAGAAGATAAAGAAACAATTGATCATATTATTACTCATTTAAAGTATAGTCAAATTGAAAAAATGGCTGAAAAATATGATTTAAGACCAGGCATGGGACTTGCTTTTCCTCAACTTGGAATGCTTAAAAGAATAATTATAATTGTTCATGAGTATGAAGAAGGAAAATTTAAAAATTATGTAATTGTAAATCCAAAAATTATTAGTCACTCTGAGGAAATGGTTGCTTTAGAAACTGGTGAAGGATGTCTAAGTGTTAATCGTGAAGTGGAAGGTCATGTTCCAAGATTTGCTAGAATTACAATTATTGGGTATGATCCTGATGGTAATAAAGTTTCAATAAGAGCTCGTGAAGATTTATCTGTTGCTTTTCAGCATGAGGTTGATCATTTAAATGGTATTTTATTTTATGATAGAATTGATAAGAATAAACCATTTTTTAATGAAAATGAAATAAGATTAATATAAAAACGCTAGAAATAGCGTTTTAATTTTGGTATTTTTCTAAATATTCTTCATATGTCATTTGTTTATCAATGTATGTTCCGTCTTCTTTTATGTATATTATTCTATTTGCTAGTGTGTTTATAAGTTCAGTATCAAAGCTTGAAAATATGATGGGACCTGCAAATTTTTTTAATCCATTATTTAAGGCAGTTATTGATTCAATATCTAGATGATTTGTTGGTTCATCTAAAAGTAAAACGTTTCCTTTATTTAACATCATTTTTGAAAACATGCATCTAACTTTTTCACCGCCTGATAAAACGTTTACTTGTTTTAATGTTTCTTCTCCTGAAAAAAGCATTCTTCCAAGAAAACCTCTAATAAAGGAGTCATCTTGATCTTCTGAGTATTTTCGAAGCCAATCGATGAGATTTTCGTTATTTTCAAAATATTTGTCGTGATTTTTTGGAAAATACGACATTTTCACGGTTGAACCTATTTTTATTTCTCCAGAATTTGGTGTAATTTCTCCAATTATTGTTTTAATGAGTGTTGTTTTTGCAATTTCATTTTCACCGATTAGAGCTATTTTATCATCACCATTTATATTTATGGTAATGTTTTTAAGTATGTCTTTGTCATTTATATTAACGTTAACTTTATTTAGGGAAATAACTTGTTTACCTAGCCTTGTATCTGTTTCGAAATTTATATAAGGATATTTTCTTGATGATGGTTTTAATTCATCGATTGTTATCTTTTCTAGAAGTTTTTTTCTAGATGTAGCTTGTTTAGATTTTGATGCATTTGCTGAGAATCTTGCAATAAATGTTTCTAATTCTTTTATCTTTTCTTCTTTCTTTTTGTTTGCGTTTTTTAGCTGTTTTAGCATAAGTTCATTTGATTGGTACTAAAAGTCATAGTTGCCTATGCACAGTTTAATTTGTTCTCTATCTATATCAACCATATATGTACAAACTTTATTTAAAAAGTGTCTATCGTGGGATACTAAGATTATTGTTCCTTTAAAATCTATTAAAAAATTTTCAAGCCAGATTTTACTTTTTATGTCAAGACCGTTTGTTGGCTCATCTAAAAGTAAGATATCTGGACTGCCGAATAAGGCTTGAGCGAGTAAAACTTTTACTTTGTCTTTATCTTTTAATTCACTCATTTTGCTATAATGTATGCTGTTACCTATTCCGAGTCCAGACAGAAGTATTGCAGCTTCACTTTCGGCTTCCCAACCGTTTAAAGCAGCAAATTCATCTTCTAATTTTGCTACTTTTATGCCATCTTCATTGGTGAAATTTTCTTTCATGTATAGTTTTTCTTTTTCTTTCATTATTTTGTATAATCTCTCGTTACCCATTATAACTGTATCTATTATTGAATATTCATCATATATATTATGATTTTGTTTTAAATATGAAATTCTTTCGCTTTTATCTTTAATTATTTCTCCGGTAGATGGTTCTATTTCACCTGTTAATATTTTTAAGAAAGTGGATTTACCGGCTCCATTTGCGCCTATTACTCCATAACAGTTATTATCTTTAAATTCTAAATTTACATCTTCAAATAATACTCTTTTACCAAATCTTAGACTTAGATTTTTTACTTGTAACATTTTTATCACCTTGTGTAATTATACCAAAAATGGCCTTTAATGTAAATTAAAAGGATTGTTTACTTTTATTATAGGTTACAATCCTTTTTCTAAACTATTTTTAATCTTTTTTCTTTTTGATTTTTTTATTTGATTTCTTCTAATTTTACACTTACTAGTTTGCTGACACCTGATTCTTGCATAGTTATTCCGTATAGGAGATTAGCGTATTCCATGGTCTTTTTCTTATGGGTGATTACAATAAATTGTGATTTATTTTTAAGTGTTTTGAGATATTCGCCAAATGTTTCAACGTTTGCATCATCTAAGGCGGCTTCTACTTCGTCTAAAATGCAGAATGGTGATGATTTTGATTTGATTATGGCAAATAGTAGTGCAATAGCTGTTAATGATTTTTCACCACCAGAAAGGAGATGAATGCTGTTTAATTTTTTGCCTGGTGGGCTAGCAATAATTTCAATACCTGTTTCTAGTATGTTATTAGGTTCGGTTAGTTGTAATTCGGCTTTACCACCTTTAAATAGTTCTTTAAAAGTTTCTTTAAAGTTTTCATTGATTTCTTTAAAACTTTCAGAAAATTCTTTAATCATGACTTTATCCATTTCACTGATTATTTCAAGTAAGGTATTTTCAGCGTTATTTAAATCATTTATTTGGCTTGTTAAGAATTCATATCTTTCACTTACTGTTTTATATTCATCTGGCGCAGCTAAATTAACTATACCGATTTCTTTAAGCTGTTTTTTAAGTTTATTTACTTCAGATTTGGCTTTATTATAATCGACATCTAGGATGTAAGTTTTTTTAGCTTTTTCATATGTCATAGAATAAGTTTCTGTTAAATTATTTAGTAAGTTATCTAATTTCACATCTAATCTATTTACAGATATTTCTAGGTCTTTTAGTTCACTTAATTTAGCATTATGGGCATTGTTATTTTTTTTCAATAATGTTTCATATTCTTCTAAAGATTCGCTTAAGTTTTCTTTTTCTTTTAGTAAATTTTGAAGCTCTTTTGTAGCTTCTTCTTTATTTTTTAGAGATTCATAATATTTTTGTATTATTTTTTCTTCTTCTTTTGATAAGGTTCCATTTATTTTATTTTCTGTTCCTTCAATATCTAAGGTTGTTGCTTCTTTTTCTTTATTTTTGCTGTCTATTTGGGTTAGTTTATTTGTAATTTCATCATTTTTTAAGAGTATATTTTTTTCTATTAAATAAATGTTATCTTCTTTTTCTCGAAGTTCATAGTCTAATTCATTAATTTTGTTTTCTTCTTCTTTAATTTCTAAAATTAATTTTTCTTTTAATTTTAAATTGTTTTCTAAATCATATTTATCAGAAATAACGTTTCTTGATTTATTTTGCTTACCGCCTGTCATCGATCCACCAACGTGAATTATTTGGCCATCTATGGTGACAACTCTATATCTATTATTTATTTTTTTACTAATAGCTGTAGCATTGTCTAGATTATCAGCAATTATAATATTACCTAATTGATTTAGGATAATATTATCATAAATTTTATCGCATTTTACTAGATTGCTGGCAATATCAATAAATCCAATATCTTTATTTATGTCGTTATATGTTTTTTCGTCAATAAATTTTGGTTTAATAACGTTTAATGGAAAGAAGGTTGCTCTACCGATATTTTTTAAATAGTTAATGGCTTCTTTAGCACTTTTTTCATCATCGACAATTATATTATTGACCATATATCCTAAAGCTGTTGATATAGCTAGAGAATACTTTTCTTCTATTTCAATTAAATTACCTAAGGCATTATGAATACCTCTTAATTTGGGATTTGTTAAGACGCTTTTAACAGCTGTTGGTAATGGTCCACCATTTTCAATATTTTCTTTTAAAGTGTTTATTTTTATGTCTAGGTTGTTTAACTGTCTAACTAGATTTGCTAGTTTATTATTAATAATATTTTTTTTGCTTTTTAATTCAGCTAACGATTTTGTTTCATTTTCTTTCTTGATGTTTATATTTTTCATTTCACTATTTAAATAATCTATTTCTTTAGATAAACTATTAATTTCGTTAGAAAGGGTTAATTCTTTTTCTTTTAGTGCTAAAACATTTTCGTGCATTTTAGCATCATCTACTTCGTATTTTTTTCTTTCTGTAATAACTGTTTTACGTGAATTTAGACTTTCAGTTTCTTCTGTTAGTTTTATTACATTTTCTTGAGTTTTTTTGATTTTTTCGTCTAATTTTGCTATGTTTGTTTTATATTTTTCAATTTCAGCTTCATTTGATGAAGATGATGTCATCATTTCTAAGACTTCGTTATTTAATACTTCTAATTTTTCTTTAGTACTTTGATATTCAAAGTTTAATCTTGTAATATCCTCTGTTATTAAAGCAATATCTAAATTTTCTAATTTATTTTTAATATCTGAATATTCTAGAGCTTTTTCGCTTTCTTCTTTTAAAGGGGTAATTCTATCTTCTAACTCTCTAATGATATCGTTAATACGATTTTTATTATCATGAGTTTTGTCTAGTTTTCTAATAGCTTCTTCTTTTCTTCTTTTATATTTTAAAACGCCTGAAGCTTCTTCGAATATGATTCTTCTGTTTTCTGGTTTACTGCTTATTATGGCTTCTATTTGCCCTTGAGATATTATGTTAAAGCTTTCTTTAGCAATGCCGCTATCTAAAAGTAAGTTGGTAATATCTTTTAATCTTACTTTTTCACCATTTAGAAAGTATTCGTTTGTTCCATCTTTGTATACTCTTCTTTTTATTTCAACTTCATCATATGCGAGTGGTAGATATTTGTCTATATTATCAAATACGATGGTGACAGATGCGACGTTCATGGGATTACGTGATTTACTACCAGAAAAAATGACGTCTGTCATTGTTCCGTCACCTCTTAAAGATTTTACTGATTGTTCTCCTAAAACCCAACGAATGGCATCTACTACGTTACTTTTTCCTGAACCATTTGGTCCAACCACTCCATTAATCCCTTTAGTAAATTCTAAGTTCGTTTTATCGGCAAAAGATTTAAATCCGTGTGCTTTTAATTCTTTTAAATACATATATCATCACCATACTATATAAATTATACCTTAATTTTTGGCTTGTTTCAATAAAAGTATTCAATTATCATTAAAATATAAGCTTTTTAAATGCTTTTATTTTTCTAATACATTATGTCTATATCGACCATGTTATCATTGATGCCATCTATTTTTCCATCATCACATATTTGCCAAACTTTGTACTCTCCTTCATAATTGGTCTTTTCTGTATAATGGGCAAGCCATATATTGGTGTTTGTCTTAAACCAAATTTTTTCTAGGTAGTTTTTACTACTATAAAGCATACCTTGATAGCCGTTATCTTCTATTTTATCTATAAAAGCATTTGCCATTTTGGTTAGGTGGTAAAAGCTTAGGTTATATTCTCTATATTTTGACCAGTTTTCCCAGTCAAATACTACGGGGAGATCTATTTTATATTTTTTTATTTGTTTTATAACCCAGTTTGCTTGTTTTATAGCTTCTTTATTACTGTCAGCGTATGAGAAGAAATATACACCTACAGGGATTCCTACTTTATTAAAACCTTCAATATTTTCTTTGAATTTATCATCTAAGTAATATTCTCCATTTTTACCTTTTTGGCTACCTACTCTTATAAATACGAATTCTACTCCTGCTTTTTTTACTTTTTGATAGTCAATATTTTTTTGATGATGTGAGACGTCTATTCCTATTTTTGTATTATCTGTTTTGTATTTTTCCTTTATGTTAGAAAAATATGTCTCTTTAGGTTTGGCCATTGTATTATTATTTTCTTTGCTTGATGGTTTTTCTATTATGTGAAGTATGAAATTATTTTCTACTTTATTGTTTGAATTATCAGTTGCTTCAAATTTCAAATTGTAGTTTCCTATTTCATTTAAATTATAATCGCCTATTATTTCACATGTTGGTTCATCATCATAGTTATCACCGCAAAAGAATTTATCTTTTAAATCGATTTTTGCTTCTTTATAAAATGTTAAATTTTTTGTATAGCTTATAGTAGGCGGGGTTATATCAACTACATTAATATTAAATGAATATGATACTTTTATGTTTTCTTCATTAATATAGTTAAAGGTTATTTCTTGAGGACCTATTTTATTTGTGTTTATTTTTTTATTTTTAATTATTTTTCCATTAATATTTTTTATTAAATCTTTTAATCTTATATTGCTATAAACTTCGATATCAAGATTATCAATTGTTTCAACTATTATTTTTGCGTGCTTAATTCGGTAATCGTTATATAGACTCACTATAAGAAACATTAATAAACTAATTAATACTATTATAATTATTATTTTCATTATTTTTTTCATATTGGTCATATATATATTTTATCATATTTTTTTATTATTAAAATAATAAAAGAACTAATGGATTAGTCCATTAGTTCTTGTTCTAGTGCTTCTAGAGGTTCTTCTTGTAATAGTTCGTTTTCTAAACTATACTCAGCATCGCTGTATTTTTTTGCGCCAGTTCCGGCAGGTATTAGTTTACCAATTATTACATTTTCTTTTAGACCGTTTAGGTGGTCTACTCTTCCATGAACAGCGGCGTCAGTCAGGATTCTTGTAGTTTCTTGGAATGATGCGGCTGATAGGAATGAATCGGTTTCTAAAGATGCCTTTGTAATACCTAGCAATACTGGTTTTCCGGTTGCTGGTTTTTTACCTTCTAGTAGTATTTTTTGATTTTCGTTAGTAAATTCGCTTATATCAACCATAGTTCCTGGTAAGAATAATGTATCTCCTGAATCAACAATTTTGATTTTAGAAATCATTCTTCTTGCCATAATTTCAACGTGTTTATCAGAAATATCAACACCTTGTGAACGGTAGACTTTTTGAATTTCAAATAAGATATATTGTTGTACAGTGATAGGGTCTGTTACAACTAATAATTCTTTAGGATTAATAGCTCCATGTGTAAGTCTAGTTCCGGCTTTAACTTCTTCACCTTTTTCAACAGCAAGTTTTGCGCCATAGTTTGAAATGTGTTCTTTTGTTTCTGCATCGTTTTTAACGTATATTTTGTATGTTCCATTATCTTCTTCAATTTTACTTACAACACCGTTAATTTCTGAAATTGTTGCTTTACCTTTTGGATTACGAGCTTCAAAGATTTCTGTAACACGAGGAAGACCTTGAGTTATGTCATCTCCACCGGCAACTCCACCTGTGTTAAAGTTACGCATGGTAAGTTGTGTTCCTGGTTCTCCGATTGACTGAGCAGCCATGATACCTACTGCTTCACCAATTTCAACTTCGCCACCTGTTGCTAGGTTACGCCCATAACATTTACGACATACACCGTGTTTAGTCTTACATGTAAGAACACTTCTGATTGGTACTTTTGTAATTTTAGCTTTAATAATCTTTTCAGCTATTTTTTCTGTAATATATACATCTTTATCAACGACTATTTCTTTAGTCTCTGGATCTAGTACCTTTTTACTTGTGTATCTACCGATGATTCTTTCTTCTAATGGTTCAATTAATGTTCCATCAGTATTATAAAATGCTTCGACAACGATTCCTTGGTCAGTTCCGCAGTCATCATCTTTAACAATAACATCTTGAACAACGTCGACAAGTCTTCTTGTTAAATATCCGGCATCAGCTGTTTTTAATGCGGTATCAACAGCACCTTTACGAGTACCGTGAGTTGATGTGAAGAATTCTGATACGGTAACGCCTTCAGAAAGTGATGATAGAATTGGAATTTCGACATAGTCACCGCTTGGCTTAGCCATGATACCACGCATACCAGCCATTTGACCATATTGATCAATTGATCCACGAGCTTTTGAATCAATCATCATAGTAATAGATGAATAAGGATTAGCTTTTAAATTTTTATCTAGATCATCATATATTTTATCTTTAGCGTCAAACCAAGTTTGAATTACATTTTCGTATCTTTCTCTATCTGTAATTAAACCGCGTTTAAACTGCTTAGTGATTTTATCAATCTTTTCTCTTGCTTCGGCAATGATATCTTTTTTAACTTCACTTTCTTTAACGTCATCAATTGAAATACTGATACCTGATAAAGTAGAATATTTAAATCCTAAATCTTTAATGGCGTCTAGCATAATTGATGTTTCGGTTGTCTGATATCTTTTGTATATTTGAGCAATTAATCTAACTATTGCGCCTTTATTTAGTGCTTTTACTAAAGGCATGTTTTTTATTTCTTCTTTAATATTTTTTCCTTTATCGATAAAATATTTTGCTGGAGTTATTTTAGTGGCATTTTCTTCACTTCCATCGTTTATATATTGGAAAGTATCTGGGAATATTTCATTGAATATTATTTTACCAGGTGTTGTCACTAAATATTTGTCCATGTATTTATCTGGGAATATTTTATGTCTAAATGATTTTACTGGTAGTGCAATACGGGCATGAAGAGTAATTTCTCTTCTTTCATATGCCATTTTAGCATCATTACTGTTTCTGAATACTCTACCTTCTCCTTCTTCGCCTTCTTTTTCCATTGTTAGGTAATAGTTTCCTAATACCATATCTTGTCCAGGTGTGGCGATTGGTGATCCATCTTTTGGAGATAGAATATTGTTTGCTGAAAGCATAAGTAATCTAGCTTCAGCTTGAGCAGCTTCGCTAATTGGTACGTGTACGGCCATTTGGTCTCCATCGAAGTCGGCGTTAAATCCAGCACATACTAGTGGGTGAAGACGAATTGCTTTGCCATCAATTAATTTAGGCTCAAATGCTTGAATTGAAAGTCTATGTAACGTTGGAGCACGGTTAAGTAATACTGGGTGTTCTTTAATCTTTTCTTCTACTATGTCCCATACTCTTTCATCTTGGTTTTCAATCATTCTTTTAGCTGCTTTAATATTACTAGCTATTTCTTTACTTACTAGTCCGTTTATTACATGTGGTTTAAATAGTTCTAGAGCCATTTCTTTTGGAATACCACATTCATACATCTTAAGTGATGGTCCAACAACTATAACTGAACGAGCTGAATAA